>CAYNRS010000319.1:0-3555 GCA_964399565.1 uncultured Ignavibacteriaceae bacterium | reverse complement strand
TGGAGCGATTGGCGCCAAGTTTCTTTGCAGCCATCATTACGGCGACCATTGGACCTCCCCCACAAGCCTCGGCCTCTTCACGTTCAAACAATTCCAGGAGTCCTTCGGCGTCAAATTGCTCGACACAATGAATGACCTTCTGATCGAGGTGCACAGCGGTGTCGTAGGAATAATAATGTGAGAGGTCTGAACTGGCCACCAGGAGGATCCTCTTGTTGCGTGCAACAAGAGCCAGCCTCTCAGCAAGAGCAAGACAGAGTTCTCGTTTCTGATCGCCCATCACGACGGGCACAAACCTGAATTTGCCCAACACTTTCTGCAAAAAAGGGAGCTGAACCTCAACCGAATGTTCCGACCTGTGGCCTGTTTCAGAAACAACAATGTTGTCCGCCTTGCTTTCCATTTCCCGTCTCATCTCAGCGTGTATCGGCACATCTCCGAGCGGCGTCCGGAAACCGTCGCCAGTGCACAAGGAAATCCCAAAAAAATACTCCCGGTGGCTTGGCCCGATGACGATGACAGAATCGAATGTACTTCCCGCCAGAAGTCCATAGGCGCGGGCTGCAGTCGATCCTGAATACATATATCCAGCGTGAGGGGAAATAATGGCGACCAAGGAACCGGCCGACGTGCGAGGCTTTGCATCTTGCATCAAAAGTTCGAGGTCGCGTTTGAGCGTGGAAGGAGAATCGGAGTAAAACATCCCGGCCACAGCCGGAGGGCGGATATTCTGCATGCTATTGATGCTTGACGGCAAACTCTGACTCGGAAAACTTTTCAACTGTAAACGTAAAAAGTTGAACGGCAGGATGATTCCATGCCTCTGGCGGCAGTCCGGCTTTCACTGCCGTGTGACGCAAGAATGCTTCTTTATCCCAATGAAACTCCTCTGCAACCTGAGGGAGGAGAAGACCCCGCGTGATTCCTCCATCGAGAACTATACCATGTTTTCCAACTTCAATTTCGTCGATGGAATCGACTCGCTTTAAGGCAGAAAGAACGGATACCTCGATGTCTACATCTTCCAATTCGCGTTCGTTGACAGGGAGGAACCGCGGGTCTTCAAGTGCTGCTTTTGCCGCAACTTCTTCAACCGTCTTGAACAAAGGGAGCCGTGGTTCAATGTACCCGATGCACCCGCGAAGTTCTCCCCTCAAGCGGAGCGTGACGAAAGCCCCCGATGGCGCTTCAAGAACACTACTCACGGGCTCTGAAGAGGCAGGGTGTTGTCTCCGGATCGCACGGGCTACATTCTCCCGCGCAAGTCTCAACAACTCACGTTTTTCAAATTCGTTCAGGTGCATTCTCAGTGACCACCCGACTTTTGTGCTCTGTTAAGTTACACACGCCCGCGCAAAGTATCAAGCAGGCGAGGTTGAGCTCGCGTTTGTTGCTTATCGGAACGTCATTCCTTAAATTGCGTCCGAATTTTTCAGGCATTTATGTCTTTAATGATAAGCGTTTCAGGGGTTCGGGGGATCGTCGGCAAGAGTTTGACTCCCGAAGTCATCGTAAAGTACACGTCCGCTTTTGGCGAGTATTGCCGCCGTGGTACGGTCATCCTTGGCAGGGATGGACGCTTGACTGGCAAAAGTATCGGCCATCTAGTGTCCTCAACGCTTCTTCAGATGGGCTGCAACGTCGAAGCGATTGGCATTTGCCCAACCCCGACAGTCGCGCTCGCAGTCGAAAAACTCAAAGCTGATGGAGGAATTTCCATTACTGCAAGCCACAACCCGATGGAATGGAATGGGCTAAAATTCTTCGCACCAACTGGACTATTCCTCGATGCCCAGGAAAACGGAGAATTGTGGAAGATCGCGGAAACCCCGGCCCGAGATTATGCCTCGTGGGACAAACAAGGCAAACACTCCTCGATTGAATCCTTTGTTGATGACCATATCAAATCCGTGCTTGCGCTTTCATTGATAAAACCTCAAAAGATCAGAAAGCGAAGACTGAAAGTTGTTCTGGATTGTGTAAATGCCGCAGGCGGAGTCATCGTTCCAAAGTTATTGAAGAAACTCGGTTGTGGAGTCGTTGAAATCAATTGTGACGTTTCAGGCGTGTTCGCGCACGCGCCAGAGCCGATCCCCGAAAACCTCACTGAGCTTTGCAGGCGCGTGAAAAAGGAGAGAGCGGACCTGGGAATTGCCGTTGACCCTGATGTCGACAGACTCGTGCTGATCAACGAAAAGGGCGAACCGTTTGGGGAGGAATACACGATTGCGAGCGTCGTTGAATTCTTTCTGTCACGACTCCCAAGACCGAAAGCACAGGGAGCCCAGGTTGTCGTGAACCTCTCCACAACGAGGGCTGTGGACGACATTGCCAAACTCCACGGCTGCAACGTGCTCCGGACACCGGTGGGAGAGATTAATGTTGCAAAGAAAATGAAGGAAGTTAAGGCAGTGGTGGGAGGCGAGGGCAGCGGGGGCGTGATCGTGCCAGAGCTTCATCTCGGTCGCGACGCCCTGGTGGGTATTGGTCTGGTCCTTCAGTACCTTGCCGACTTTAACGGCACACTTTCGGAACTCAAGCAAACTCTCCCCCAGTATTCCATCGTCAAAGGAAAAGTCGGGGTCGCAAACATCGACACAGATTCAGCGCTTCAACGTATAGAGCAAAAGTACGCCGGCAAAGGGACAGTAACGACAACTGACGGCTTGAAAATCGATTTTCCTGATTCGTGGGTTCATCTCCGGAAGTCCAACACGGAGCCGATTGTGAGAATTATCGCCGAAGCGCCGGCTCAGAACCGGGCAGACGAACTCGTTCACACGTTCACACAGGAAATAACGCAAGGTTGACATGAGATACTGTTTTGCATTCATTATCACGGCGTACTCGGTGAGCTGTGGTTTTCAACAGAGCACTCCACCACTTCAGACCGCTCTGCGACAACCTGAAGCTGTGTCTCTCTTTGGGAAACCACTCCATCCAATCTCATTCTCAGCAGAAACAATGGCTGCACTGGACTCAAATCTTGCTTCTGCGAAAGCTGATTATGATCTTGATCCCGGGAAAGCCGAAAACATAATCTGGCTGGGCCGAAGATTGGCATACCTATGGCGTTACAGAGACGCCATCGAGGTGTTTTCGAAAGGCATAGCCCTCTTCCCTAACGACGCGCGGTTTTATCGCCATCGAGGACACAGATATATCACCGTCCGCAATTCTGACAAGGCGATTCAAGATTTGCGTAAAGCGGCCGGGCTTATTCGCGGAAAACCCGATGAAATTGAACCGGACGGCCAGCCAAACAAGTTCAACATTCCCACAAGCACGCTGCAATCAAATATCTGGTATCATCTCGGGCTTGCGTATTACCTCAAGGGCGATTTCAACAACGCTCTTTCCTCCTACGTTGAATGTATGAAAGTCTCAACAAACCCCGACATGCTTTGCGCGACCAGCGACTGGCTTTACATGACGTACCGAAGGCTCGATCGCAAGAAGGATGCAGAAAGAGTTCTTGATTCTATCACACGAGAAATGAAAATACTTGAGAATTTCGCCTACCACAGACGCTTGCTCATGTACAAGGGGGAACTA
>CAYNRS010000318.1:1773-3581 GCA_964399565.1 uncultured Ignavibacteriaceae bacterium | reverse complement strand
TTCTCTCAATGCCTGGAAGTGACGGCGCAGCGACCCGGAATAGGCGATGGCTTTCACTTTCGCAATAAGTTCGTCCTTGATTTTGATGATATTGACGGAGACATACGAAAGTTCCTTGGAAAGAAAATCCACGGCGCCAAGGTGCAGAGCTTCCATCGTGGCATGTGCTCCTTCGGTGGTCAGTGAACTCACCATGAGCACGGGGAGCGGAGCTTCTTTCATGATCGTCCTGAGCGCTGTCAACCCATCCATCCCTGGCATTTCAATGTCCATGGTGACAAGGTCCGGGTTGAATTGATGAATCTTTTCTATCCCTTCGCGTCCATCTTTAGCGGTTGCGACGATCTTCATACAAGGGTCGGACTCCAACATGAGAGACAGGGATTTCCTCATGAAAGCAGAATCGTCGATAACGACGACCCGGATCTGGCGAAACATCTGCATGTCTTGGTGATCATTGAGCATGAGAGCTCCAGAATGTCAAACTGTTTTCTTTTGAGAAAGACTCATGTACTGTCGCACGTCGACGATCAGAATCGGACGTCCATCGCCAAGGATCGTTGAACCTGCCATGGCAGGAGTGTTTTCCAGATGTTCACCGAGGGATTTTACAACGATTTCCTGCTGGCCAAGGAGCGAGTCGACGATGATGCCAACTCTTTGTTCCGCCCACCCGGCCACGACGACATAAACAAGATGCGCCTGCGTTTCGCTTTCCGGGAGACATAACACGTGACTCATCCGCGAAAGAGGGAGGACGCCATCACGCAGACGCATAATTTCTTTCTTATTGATAAATTCAATTTCTTGAACACGCATTCGCACAACTTCCAGCACGGAACTCAAAGGTATGGCAAAGACCTCATTTGAAACTTTCACGAGAAGCCCCTGGATAATTGCAAGCGTGAGCGGAAGTTTCAGCGTAAAGGTGGTTCCCTTCCCCTCCTCCGACTTGATTTCGATGATGCCCTTGAGTTTGGCGACGTTCGTACGAACCACATCCATTCCAACGCCTCTCCCCGATACATTCGTTATCGCATCCGCCGTACTGAACCCGGGCACGAAAATGAGGCCGTAGGCCTCCTCATCCGACATCTCCTTCGCCTGTTGTGCTGTAACCATTCCTTTGTCGATCGCTTTTTGCACAAGCTTCTCTGGGCTCATGCCACGGCCATCATCCTGAATCGTCAAAACAATGTGGTTTCCGTCCTGCTCGGCTTTGACAATAACGGAGCCGCGTCTGGGTTTTCCGAGCTTTTCCCTCTGTGCCGGCTCTTCGATTCCATGATCTATTGCATTCCGCAATAAATGGACAAGGGGATCGCCCAATTCTTCGATAATGGACTTATCAAGCTCTGTTTCCTCTCCGGTCACTGAGAGATGCACCTCTTTTTTCGTTTCCCGCGCAAGGTCACGTACCAATCGAGGCAATTTGCTGAAGACTTTTGCAATGGGAACCATTCGAGTCTTCATGATGGCCATCTGGAGTTCTGACGTTATCCTGTCGATGTGCAGGCTTGTTTCATGCACTTCTTTGAGCCCTCGGTTTTCTTCCTCTTGCTCCGAAAACGAATGCGTTAATTGAAGAAGCCTGTTACGGTCAAGCACTAATTCCCCAACGAGGTTTATCAGGTCGTCGAGCCGGGTGACATCAACCCGCACCGTCGTATCTCTCTCAAACGAATCGCCCTTATCTTTCAACAATTCGTTATCTGTGTCTTCCTTGATACTTTTTTTATTTACGTCAACATCCATGCTGCCGGAAGATACGTCTCTCAACTTGTTCATGATATCGCTGCCTTCGACCT
>CAYNRS010000318.1:0-1763 GCA_964399565.1 uncultured Ignavibacteriaceae bacterium | reverse complement strand
TCCCAACACGATCCTGCGCAGGAGAATCTTCATGAGGTCATAACCCTTCAACATCACGTCCATCATATTTGTGGAAACGCGCAGTTCTTTTTTCCGCAGCTTGTTCAGCAAGTCCTCAAAGCCATGTGCGAGGTCGGTCAATTGAGAGAAACCCAGAAAAGATGAGGTCCCTTTTAGGGTGTGAACACTACGGAAGACTTTGTTCAAAAGGTCGCCGTCCTCAGGAGTTTTCTCAATTCGGAGTAAATCTGTGCCGAGCTGCTCCATCAGTTCGTTCGCCTCGATGAGGAAGCTTTGCAGAATCTCCGCCGATTCCTGTTCGAACGTTTCTGGAAAGTGTCCAGGTTCAGTATGTTGTGATTCTTTCATTGGGTCTCTACAAAATAGCGTCGGCCTTAGACTGCAACTCGTTTTTCTCTCCAGCCCTGGACAACCTTGTCGATCCGTTCCTGTAACTCGGCTGGTTTTGTATATGAAGCGTTCCTATCAAACACCTGCGGACCGATACTTTTCGAGGGATCCGGAGTGGCAGCGGGATTTTCTGGAGATTTTCTGTCCGCTTCGAGATAACTGAGCTCGCGCAAGAGCTCCAAACGAACTGTATCAATCAGATGAGTGACGGCCGCAATCCTCTGAGCTGTGATATCCTGAACCTGCAGCGCCATGGTAATCGACATCACGTCTTCTTTTACAGAAGAAATGTCCCGTGCGATCGCATCGGTGAGCGATTGACCGGATTGCAGCGGAGAGCCGAGGCTCAAACCGCCGAGGGTTTGCTCGGCATTCCCAAGCCTCTGGTTCATCGTCTCAAGCCGGTTAAGGATTTCGACGGTAGCTACCTCTGTTGCCTGAGTGACCGTGTTCAGCTGCAGAGATGCTTTCGGGATTTTGCTTGAACTTTCCTCAATGGCATTCTTGATGCGGTCCAGCAGTGCAATGACTTTCTGGAGAGCAATGACGACGCTCTCCACCGCTCCTGCTTCCTGCTGTGGTTTTCCTGATTTGTGGTTCATGAGTCACTGTTCCCTTCGTTTGGAAAATCCATTTAATTGTCTTTGATTCGGGCTTTTTCGAGCAAAGCGTCGACCATTTTCTGCCTCTCCGACGCTCCAACATCAAATGTCCTATCGGGCTCTGGAGCCGGGGCGGATTGCAGCGCCTGGACGGAATCCGAAAAGTTCGCAAGCAGCTTCCTCAATACATCGTCAATCGCTTGCATGAGTCCGATCACGGTTGCAATCTGTTGTCCCGTGATATCCTGAACTTGCATCGCCAGCATGATATTGGTGCAGTCTTCCTGCAGTTTGGCAAGCGTGTTTGCGACATGAGAATCCGGTGAGATTGCCTTCAAGCTCTGGTAATGCAGATCCCAGATGTTCAGCAAATCGGTCGCCTGTTCATCACCGTTGAATTTCGCGCATAAGGTTTTTACCGAATGATGCACGGCATCCGCAGTACGGCGGACGCTTTCCATGACCGTCTGTGTCGGATTGGCAGCCACAAGAGAATCGATGCTGGCGTTCATCCCGTCCACCATGTTCAGAATATCATTGGATGCTTTTTCTGAGGCCTGATTTACTTTCCCCAGTTGATCAGACGCCTTCGGCAGTTTCAACGATGTGACCTCCACCAGCGAGCGAATTCCTTCGACCACCGGGCTGATTTTGGCTACAAAGGCCGCCACGTCTTCGAGCAAAGGGACCGAACGTCCGCCAAATTCAAAAAAAACCGGGTTCTCCGCGGAACCCGAAACAACGGGCGCT
>CAYNRS010000317.1:0-3588 GCA_964399565.1 uncultured Ignavibacteriaceae bacterium | reverse complement strand
AGTGCCTTCATACTCTTTCTGGCATCGCGGATTGTTCCTAACATGCGTGGTCACCTTGCGGTGGGAACTATCCGAAATCCCCTTGAGACGTTGAAGGTCATGATTTTCAATAAGAACTATCTGCGTGTTTACGCATTCATGATAATGCTGATGCTTGCGGGATTTACGGTCTTCCCGTTCATCAGCCCCTACCTTGTCTACAATGTCGGATTGCAGGAAGGTGAGCTCACCTATGTATACGCGTTGGGCGGGTTCTGTACGTTTTTCAGTTCCCGATACATCGGGAGGCTATCTGACCGATATGGCAAGCAACGCGTTTTTGTCGTTCTTGCCTTGATGTCCACTCTTCCGATCTTTCTCATGACGATACTCCCGCGGCTTCCGCTCGTTATCGTGCTCATATTCTCTGCTTTCTTCTTTGTTCTCGCTTCGGGCAGAGGAGTTCCTGCATTTGCGATGATCACAGCAAGCGTGGAATCCAGGAATCGCGGAAGTTTCATGAGCTTTAACACCTCGGTTCAGCATTGGTCAGCGGGATTAGGCTCATTCCTTGCCGGATTTGTCATTGTGAGCGATTCGGACCGAGCACTGAAGAACTTCGGGCTTGTAGGAGCGTTTGCGGTGGCTGCATCAATTGCATGTGTGTTTCTTTCCAGGCGTCTTGTCCGAGTAGAAGAATCCCATCAATAAAACATTTCTGACATCGAACTGGAGAATGGCATGAAGAAGCGCAAAAGAAGTTTATATGCTTTCGTTGTTGTTGCGTTGTTTGTGCGGGCAATGCTGGCTCAACAGGCTCTCATCAAAGGCCTGGATGAATACATCGTGAAGGCAATGAAGGATTGGGAAACACCGGGACTGGCAATTGCCATCGTTAAGGACGACAAGCTCGTGTTTGCAAAAGGTTATGGTGTGCGGAAACTGGGAGAGTCAGTCCCCGTAACAGAGAAAACAATTTTTGCCTGTGCGTCAACAACAAAGGCAATGGCTGCCGCTTGTGTCGGTATGCTGGTGGACGAAGGGAAAATCAAATGGGATGACCCTGTGACAAAGCATCTTCCGTGGTTTCAACTCTATGATCCTTATGTCACCCGCGAGCTGACGGTGCGCGACCTTCTTTGCCATCGATCCGGTTTGGCCCGGGGAGATTTACTCTGGTATCAATCGCCTCACAGCAGGGAGGAGGTCATTAAGAGAATCCGATACTTGAAGCCGGCCTGGAGTTTGAGAAGCCATTACGGATATCAGAACATCATGTATATTGCCGCCGGAGAAGTTGTTGAAGCCGTGAGCGGCAAAACGTGGGATGAGTTTATGAAAGAGAGGCTCTTTACACCCTTGGGAATGATGTCAACGACAACGAGCGTCAAGGACCTGGGAAAATTCCAGGATGTCGCCACACATCACGTGAAGATAAACGACAAATTTCAACCGATCCCATGGCCGAACTACGACAATGTCGGTGCGGCGGGCACGGTCAATTCAAATGTGCTGGACTATGCTCAGTGGATTCGGCTGAATCTTAACAACGGCATGTTTGACGGCAGGAAAGTATTAAGCGAAAAAGTTGTGGAAGAAATGCAGTCTCCGCAGACCATCATTCCCATCGACTCTACGACGAAAGCCTTGTGGCCCTCCATGCATTTTGCTGCATACGGATTAGGCTGGACGTTGCGCGATTATCTCGGCCGGAAGCTCATTCAGCATGATGGGGCTTTGGATGGAATGCGTGCAAGGGTCGCCTTCGTTCCCGAAGAGAAACTCGGCATTGTCATCCTGTTGAACTCGTCAAGGGGCCCACTCCATGGAGCCATAAGTTACCGCATTCTGGATCATTATTTTGGGGCACCGGAAAAAGACTGGAACTCGATTCTCCTGAAGAATGCGAAGGAGCAGGAAGAAAAAGACAAAGCAGAGGAAAAAAAGAAAGAAGACGCCAGAGTGAAAGGAACAAAACCGTCTCTTGCTTTGGACTCTTACGCGGGAGCGTACGAGCATGAAATGTACGGAGAAGTGAAGATTACCATGGAAGGGGGAAAGCTCATCCTCGGCTTCTATCCAGCCTACGTGGGCGAGCTCAATCATTGGCAGTATGACGCATTTCAGGTAGTCTGGCGCGATAAGAACTTCGACAAGGATTTTGCGACATTCACACTCACGAGCGATGGGAAAGTGGATCTTCTGAAGTGGGAAGGCGTTGGCGACTTTAAGCGAATAGAGAAGAAATAGGTTCTCACCAAGAGGCATTTATGAAAAGATTGATTGCATTGTTCGCCGTTTGTGCGTCCTCTTTGAGCACGGGAAACGGTCAGGGTGCTGAATACGACGTCGTCATTCGCAACGGTACGATTTACGATGGTAGCGGGAATCAGGGTTACGTTGGCGATGTTGCCTTGAAGGGCGGGCAAATCTCAGCTGTCGGGAATTGGCAAAACATCCGGGGAAAAACGGAAATTGACGCAACAGGCCTCGCCATTGCTCCAGGATTCATTAATATGCTCAGCTGGGCGACGGAATCGCTCATACAGGATGGTCGCTCACAAAGCGATATCCGTCAGGGTGTAACACTCGAAGTTTTTGGCGAAGGATGGTCGATGGGTCCCCTCAGTGATGTGATGAAGAAAGAGTCCGAAGAACAGCAGGGGGACATCAAATATAAGATAGAGTGGACGACGCTTGGAGAGTACCTTGAATATTTGGTGAGGCGAGGGATTTCGACGAACGTTGCTTCGTTTGTCGGCGCCACAACCGTTCGCATTTACACCGTGGGCTACGACGACCGCGTTCCGACCAGCAAAGAATTGACGAAGATGAAGGAACTTGTGCGGCAGGCCATGGAGGAAGGAGCGCTCGGAGTAGGTTCTTCTTTAATCTACGCACCCGCGTTCTATGCGAAGACGCCGGAACTGATTGAATTAAGCAAAGTCGCGACTGAGTACGGAGGTTCTTATATATCGCATATGAGAAGCGAAGGGAACCGTCTGCTGGAGGCAATGGACGAATTGATCACGATCGCGCGCGATGCGAAAATTGACGCGGAGATTTATCATCTAAAAGCAGCAGGGCAAGCCAATTGGAAGAAAATCGATGACGTCATCAAGAAAGTTGAGAAGGCCCGGTCGGAAGGGCTGAAGGTCACAGCCGACATGTACACTTATACGGCAGGTGCGACAGGCCTCGACGCCTCGATGCCTCCCTGGGTCCAGGAAGGCGGAATCAAAGAATGGCGAAAGCGTCTGCAAGATCCGGAAATCCGCAAGCGCGTACGGCAGGAAATGACGACACCGGCGGATTCCTGGGAGAATTTGTATCTCGGAGCCGGGTCAGCCGGGAACGTACTGCTTGCAGGGTTCAAGACTGACAGTTTGAAATATCTCACAGGAAAAACTCTTTCTGAAGTCGCTGCCCTTCGGGGAACATCGCCGGAAGAAACGGCAATGGATCTTGTCATTGACGATAACAGTCGAGTTGAGACAGTCTACTTTCTGATGTCTGAGGAGAATGTTGTGAAACAAATCAAACTACCGTGGGTGAGCTTTGGATCAGATGCAGAATCATCCGCCCCCGAAGGTGTGTTCCTGAAGTCCA
>CAYNRS010000316.1:0-3593 GCA_964399565.1 uncultured Ignavibacteriaceae bacterium | reverse complement strand
TGTTGTGAGCCGCATAAAAGTCTCCTCTATAGTGTGTGTTATCACGCAGAGACACAAAGCACGCGGAGAAATCGCTCTGCGTTCTCTGTGCCTTCTTTGTATTCTTTAGACCCCGAACAAAAGTCTACAGACAAAAACTGCACCAAGCATGCCAAAGAAATCTGCGATCAAGCCCGCAGGGAGTGCGTGTCTGCCGTTCTTCACATTCACCGATCCAAAATAGACAGCTAATACATAGAACGTTGTTTCCGTGCTGCCGTACATCGTCGAAGCCAGCACTCCAATAAACGAATCGGGGCCGTGAACTTTCATGAGCTCCGTCATAATGCCAAGCGAGCCACTTCCTGAAAGTGGACGCATCAAAGCCATCGGCAAAGTCTCCGAAGGCATTCCAATAAGATTTGTTATCGGCGAAAGACCTGATGTCAGAAGATCCATTGCTCCGCTTGCTCGGAAGATGCCAATGGCAAACAACATTGCCACAAGATACGGAATAATACGAACAGCCGTATTGAATCCATCTTTCGCACCCTCGACAAACACTTCATAAACTTTCACTTTCCTAGCAAAACCCCATGCAAAAAAGACCGCAATCATCAGAGGGATGGCGAGAACGGAAATGAGATTGACTAAACTGCGGAAAAACTCAGCCATTGGTGGCCTCCAAATCCTTCTTGAATCGCGGAAGTCGTTGCAGGAGCTTCACAGCAATCAACCCCGTGAGCGTGGCACATGTCGCACCAACAATCGACGTCCCAATGATCATCGCCGGGTTTGCTGAACCCGCGGCAGCACGAACAGCAATCGCCGTTGCCGGAATGAGCGTCAAGCCGGAAGTGTTAATGACGAGAAACGTGCACATGGCATTCGTAGCCGTGCCGAGTTTTGTGTTCAGCTTGTTGAGCTGTTCCATCGCTTTGAGGCCCATCGGGGTTGCTGCGTTGCTGAGTCCAAGCATGTTTGCGGAAATATTCATGATCATCGCGCCGACAGCAGGATGGTCCGGGGGAATGTCCGGAAAAAGTCTCTTTGTCAAAGGCGTTAACAATTTTGTGAGGACACGAATCAGACCTGCTTCTTCTGCAATTTTCATAATTCCGAGCCATAGAGCCATGATGCCGATCAACCCGAGTGCGATTTCTACTGCCGTATTGGCATAATCGAGCGCCGCTTGTGTCACAGCTTTGATTTTGACGAGGCGAATCGGCTCAAAAACGATTTGTGCGACTGCGGTTTTCTTGTCTTCAGCAAAAGTGACCGATTGAATTTTGCCCGTCAGTTTATCTTTCGCGCTTGCTGATTTCGCCATTTCTTTCCATCGCTGCGGAGTTCCCTCGGATGCAGAAAAGAAAAACGTGCCGTCTCCTGAACTTGCAACATTGAGCGTCACTGGCTGGCGGACTTCATTGCCAGAGAATTTCACGTCATAGAATTTGCTAAACTCCTCGGTAAACAAGACAAAATCTCCCCTCCACGTGGTGCTCGCGCCCGTTGGAGCGGCGTGAACATCGAATCGCACGGACATGGGAACCCCGTTGCGATAGGTGTTCAACGATTCATCTTTGATGTCGTTGCCGACGGCAGCGAGAATGCCGATGGCGATGAGAGATAACCAAACGTAATTAAGCATTGAATTCTAGACGGTTCTTGTTAGATTCTTGCCATCCTCTTTACGCGAACAAACAATTAGGGAAAGTCCCTGACAAACTATACGCTTTGCGAAATCCATCCAAAACTTGCTCCACTCAAAGCGCAAGCCCAGTTCACGACATCATTTGTTATCCATTCCTTTCCACGAACCAGCATCGCCGGAGAATTGCAATGTGTCTTACGCTCCGTCCTAGCTCTGCAAACTGCACACTCATACTCGGCTTGAACAGTTGCACCGAGGAAACTATCGACAAGACTGGCGGCGGCTCCGGCAACAACGATCACGGCTGCTTCCCTTGTTCCCCAATACCACGGCAGTGAACTTACCGCAACGACACACGCTCCAAAGATCCCAGCAATAAATCCGGCCATAGAAACTCCTCCATTCACTCCTTTTGGAACTGCCCTGAAGGAAACAAGAGAGATTGTTTTGCCATTCGCCAATAAACCCAACTCTGTTCCCCAGGTGTCTGCCGTGACCGCTGCGACAGAGCCAAGATAAGCCGGATAAAAGTCCATTGACGGCATAGATAATTGAGCGAGAGCAAGAAACCCTCCTACTCCTCCGTTTGCGAGAACCTGCCCGTGATCACGGATGTCGGGTTTCTCAAACATCGATTCAAACTTTTTCTTCTTCACATTCCCCAACTTCGAAAGCAGACTCGAAAGCACGAAAAACGTCAAGATGGGCGTCGTCCACCTCCAGCCTCCTGTCCCAAAGATCACCAAAGCAAGCGCCGCTGCTGCAACTGAACCCTTGAAATTCAGAAACCGCACATAGTAAGAGCCTGCACCGACACAGAGAGAAAGAAAAACTGAAAGCGCAAATCGTTCCATTTCAGAAGTTCACGTTACAGAGACAGCAACGCCTTCGATCGACCCGCGAATCAAGGAATAGAGAAGTAAATCCAAAACAATGCGGGGATCGCGAGAGGAACTCTTCAGCTCAACATCTGCCTCAAGGAGAGCTTTGAAACTTGCTTCGATGTGTCCCACAGAAAAATTCTGGCCAAAACTGAGATACTGTTTCAGATAGAACGGATGAACTTTAAGTTCTCCTGCCATTTCGCGTTCGGAGAGATGTCGCGCGGAGAGTTCTGAAATCTTCCAGAGTTGATGGAAGAAGCGCGTCAACATGACAATGATCAGTTGATGATTCTCGCCCAACTCAAGCATTCTTTCGAGAATCTTCACCGCTTCCCTCATATCCTTTTTGCCAATGGCGTTCTGCAAATCGAAAACCGTGAAGCCCCTCGTTGCTCCGACTACCTGGCCGACATCCTCAGCGGTAATCGAATCCCGATCTCCGACGAAGATTAAGAGTTTTTCGATTTCATTGAGAATTGAGCGAAGTGAATTCCCGGCATAGGCTTGCAACAATTGACAAGCATCGAGGTCAGTCTTTTTCCCTTTCTGACGAATCCTTTCGAGAATCCAACCAGAAATCTGGTTATCATACAGCGGCCTGCATTCTACAACGTCCGCATGTTTCTTGAGGTCGGTGAACGGCTTGCGACGGAAGTCAGGGCCGGGCGAAATGAGAATGAGGCATGTCGACTCAAGGGGACGCTGGATGTATGCGCTTAAGAGTTCTTTGGACGTTTCGCCTGCGGAGAGCTTTTCAAACTCCTTCACGACCACCACACGCCGTTGAGACATCATTGGAAAGGATGAAGCGATGGAAAGAGCCGACTTGGCGTCGGTCTTGCTGCCGTAGAGCACATCAAGATTGAAGCTTTTGGTCGCAGGGTCAACTGCTTTGTTGACGAGCGCATTAACCCCTTCTTCGACCAGCAGGTCTTCCTCATCCAGCTCCAGTGATCGCATGGCCTTGAGCAGCGCCTCCTTAAAGGTCCGGCCGATGGCCATGGTCTCCCCGACCGACTTCATCTGCGGCCCCAGGGCCGGATCGGCCTCCGGAAACTTAGCCAGATCCCAGCGGG
>CAYNRS010000315.1:0-3596 GCA_964399565.1 uncultured Ignavibacteriaceae bacterium | reverse complement strand
CCACAAGCACTGGTTGTTTTTCTTTTCCCCGGAATGATTGTTGATTTTGCATTCGGGCTCTTGTTTTGGAGGTACCTCATCTTCACCCGCCGCAAGGTTGTTCTCACACCCGAGTGATCGCTGAGAAGGGTTTTCCTAGCCCGATTTTCGCGCGCCCAGTTGTCGGTCGAGCATAATCAAGCCGGCAGGCGCATCTCCTATCTGTTTTAAGAGGTGAATAACCTCGTTGGCACTTTTCTCTTCTTCAACCTGTTCTGTGACGAACCACTGAAGCATGATTTGCCCCGGATAGTCCTTCTCTTTTGATGCGAGCTCATAAAGGGTATGGATAAGACCGGTAATTTTTTGTTCGTGTTCGAGTACCTTCTTCATCACATCCAGAGGGCTTTTATAGTCTCCTTTCGGCTTGGCGATGGCTTCAAGCTCAACCTTGCCGCCCCGTTCAATAATGTGGTTGTACAGCTTCAGCGCATGGCTATATTCCTCAGAGCTCTGGATCATCATCCAATGAGCAAACCCGGGAAGGTTCATTCCTTGAAAATACGCTGACATCGAGAGGTACAGATACGAAGAAAAAAACTCGTGTACGATCTGTTCGTTGATCGCATCCTGAATTCTTTTGGAAATCATGGTAAACGCTCCTTGTTTGTTAAGGGATTCTCTCTCTGATGAAATGCTTCAGTCGGTGCCATTCACAAGTATCAGGCTCAGTTCGGGGACATATGTAATCACCATCAGTGCAATGATTTCCAGAAGGATGAACATAAGAACTGACCGCGTGATATGCAAAACGGGTTTACTGAACCGAAGACTTGAAAGGAAAAGATTCAACCCTACAGGTGGTGTGAGATAGCCGATTTCCAGATTGGTGAGAAAGATCATGCCGAGATGAATCGGGTTGATCTGAAACTGCGTCGCGACCGGTAGAATGAGGGGCACAACAACAAGAATGGCAGAAAAAATATCCATCATCATCCCGACGATAATCAAGAAAGCGTTCAGGATGAGCAGAAAAGTAATCTGGCTTGTGACGTTGGCCTTTACCAGCTCAAAAAGTTGTTGCGGGACTTCTGCATCGATAAGATAGTTTGTCAACCCAAGTGCCGTTCCGACAATGGCGAGGATTGCGCCAACCAGGAGCATGCTTTCTTTCATTACGCGCGGGACGTCGCTGAACAACTTCAAATCCTTATAAACAAAAACCTCTACGATAAGAACGTAGAACGCTGTCACCGCTGCCGATTCTGTTGCCGTGAAAAAGCCCCCATAGATACCTCCGATAACGATAACCGGCAATGGAATTTCCCACGCCGCACCTTTGACCGCCGAGAGAATGTTCCGAAAATTAAAAGGAACGCGGGGCACTTTTGCCGACACACTTATCCCCACGCTGTAGAGTGACAAGAACATGACAAGGATGATCCCCGGAAAAAGCCCTGCAAGAAATAGCTTGTCGATATCTGCTTTCGAAACAATCCCGTACAGGATGATCGGCAAACTCGGCGGAAACAACAACCCGATGCTGCCAGACGCCGTTACGAGACCGAGAGAGAATTGCTCGGGATACTTTTCCTTCAGAAGCACCGGATACAAAAGCCCCCCGAGGGCCACGATCGTGACTCCCGAAGCCCCGGTGAATGCCGTAAAAAAGGCGCAGGCAACAAGAACCACAATTGCAAGCCCCCCGGGCATCCATCCAAAAAAAGCTTGTGCGACTTGAACCAAGCGTTTTGGCGAATTGCTCTCGGCCAGAACATATCCGGCAAAAGTAAATAGCGGAATGGCAATGAGTACGGGGTTTTCCGCAATAGAATACAGGTTGATGATGACTGCAGAGGTATCGATACCCGAGAATGCAAACGCATACAATGCAAATGCACCAATGACAAGAAAAAGGGGCGCGCCGAGCAATGCGAGTAGACTGAAGAGTACAACAACGAGCCAAACGCTCATGACCCGTCCCTCGGTTGCGAAAATAACTGAGCGCTGAGGATCGCTCGAACAAGGAAATGAACCATGAGAAGCGCAAAACCCAACGGAATGATGACCTCTGAGTACAACGCAGGTATGTCGTGATACAATGTTGTCTCTTCCGAAACCTCGTTTCTTACAAATGTCCATGAGGCGCGAAAAAGAAAATAACACACGGCGACCGCAAAAAGGTGGGTCACAACGCCGACGAGACTACGCCTCTTCGGTTTCATGAACCTCGTAACGGCGTCAATGGAAATGTGACGGTCATTGCTTGTTGCCAACGCAGCCCCCAGAAACCCTATCCACAAGACAAGATGGCGCAACAAGATGTCCACCCAGACAATCGAGCTGCTGAAGCCATTGCGCAACACGACCTGGACGAACGCCATGAGAATCATGGCTGAGAGAAACACGACGAGGAGAAATCCTTCGACTTTATTCAGGAGGGCGTCGAACTTGCGCAGGAGAATCATTGAGCCGCTTTGTTGTTCTTCCGAAATTCCGTCAGAGCCGCCTCAACGCGGTTCAACAAGTCTTCTGAAAAGATCTTCCCGACGAGCAATCTTCGTGCTTTTCGGCCCGCCTCGGCGTAGTAGGCGAGATCTTTCGGATCCACCGCAAGAAATTTAATTCCCGATCTTCTGAGGGTCTCAAGTGATTTCTGATTGTCCTGTCTGCTCACGGTTGTTAGTTTGCTCATGTACTGCCGGCCGTTTCTGAGGAGAATCTCCTGAAGATCCTTGGGCAGAGCATCAAAATATTTCTTTGAGATGAGAACAGCGCCTGCGGCATTTGTCAAAGGCACATCCACCACATACTTTGCTTGTGTATGCCATTGCAGACCGATGGCGGCAAGCGGCGATGTGTAAAAAGCGTCGATAAGACCGGTTTGAAGCGAAGTTCGCACGTTGTCGAGGGATAACGCGATCGGATTGATCCCCAGGATTTTAAACGCAGTCTCAGGTATGGGATCTCCTTCCCATGTCCAGATTTTTAACGATTTCAAGTCGTCTGTTTTCTTTATCTCGGTTTTTGTGAAGACATAGACGAAGCCGACATCTGTCATGCCGAGCAAAACGTATCCGCCATCTTCGAAGGCTTTTTCAAATTCTTTACCGAATTGTTGAATGAGGTAATCCGTTTCATGCGCGCTTTGAACGAGAAACGGTGCCTCCAGAACCCGCGCCGGCGGCGCCACTTCGCCCATGCCCACTCCCGTGACCCCAACGGCGTGAATCTGCCCGATTTTCACCTTCCTCAGGTATTGCTGTTCAGTTCCCTGCGAGCCTCCAAAATAAATCTTGAATCCCATGCGTCCGCCGCTTTCCTTTCGAACAGCCGCATCATACTCTCGCATGATATTCAGCCACGCGGTTCCCTCGGGAGCTACCGTGGCAAACTTAATAATGAATTCCTGGGAAAAAGCGACAACACACGTGCAAGTTAACAGGATCAACAATGATTTCAGCGATTTCAATTTCGGCTCCGGTTGTTAGAAAAATTCATTCATTCTTAACAGCAGTCGCTTTGCTTTTTGTCGTGCCACAGCGTTGGGGAACCGTGCAGACGGTAAAAGATCTGGGGGCGCTTCAACAACGTTTTTCAGAAGCGTTTCATAAAGT
>CAYNRS010000314.1:0-3601 GCA_964399565.1 uncultured Ignavibacteriaceae bacterium | reverse complement strand
GTACGCGTGACCACGATGTATTCACCCCGTCGAACAGATCATCCTTCGCAGGTTCTCCGGCAACATGCTGGAAATAATTGACGAATTCTCCCCGGTTTTGTCCCGCGCCAAATCCCTGACTCTTGTGCATGCTCCGACTCTCTCCCGAAATCTCCGTGTACGACTTGCCGAGAAGACTGTTGTAGCTTCCGAGATCGAGGCTTACTGAATTGGCCGGTGGAGAAGGGTTTTCACTCTGCTGGAATCGAAACACATTCCAGACGATCCGCTTCGCTTTCCAGGGCTGAACATGCTTCAGCTGTTCGGGAAATCTTGTCGGATCTCCAGCTGCCTCGAACGCCTCAAGAGCAAAAACAGCCGAAGCTGTGTGATTGCCGTGACCTCCTTGCTGTGGCGTAAAGCGGTTAACAATCACGTCAGGCCTGAAACTCCTTATGACCCAGACAACGTCGGAGAGTGTTTTCTCCCTTCCCCAGAAATCCATCGTTTCTTCGGTCGTTTTGGAGAACCCAAAGTCGATGGCACGCGTGAAATATTGTTCCGCGCCATCAATTGCTCTGGCCGCGAGCAACTCCTGCGTTCTGATGACTCCCATGAGGTCACCCTGTTCCGGGCCGATGAGATTCTGACCTCCCTCACCGCGAGTCATCGCCAAATAAGCTGCGCGATAGAGCCTTCCTTGCGTCATTGTCGCAAGAAATGCTGTGTTTTCATCATCCGGGTGAGCAGCAACCAACAAAGCTGAACCCAGAACGGTCAGCTTTTTCAGGGCCGCTTGGAGTTCAGCAGCATTGTGCACGCGCGGCGATTGAGCATTGAGCAAGCTGCAGAAGAGAACCGCTGAGACAAGTACTCGAGAATGACGATGATTGCCAACCATGCCCATCCATTATTTGAAGTGTCGACCAATATACAATGCACCTCATGAACCTGCAAGACCATTTTCGCGGGGAGACTTGCAGGTTGTTTCTTAAGATTTTTATTTCGTATCTTTTGGACACAACACCAACGGGGCTCGCCAGTAATTTCACAAAAGGAGATTATTTCTATGAGGAAATCCACTGTATTGATTATTGCATGTGCCTTGGTTCTTTCAGCTTTCAGCCTTGAGGCTCAGTTAAAAAAACGGGTAGGCATCGCAACGTTCCAGGATAAGACCGGAAGCGGTTATCATTCCCTGGGTGAAGGAGTCGCCGACATGCTCGCGACCTCGCTTGTCAAGAGCGGCAAATTCATGGTCCTCGAGCGGCAGGAAATCGAAAAAGTAATTCAGGAGCAGCAATTCGGCCAATCGTTCATGGTGACGCCGGAGTCAGCGCCGAAAGTCGGCCAAATCCTCGGCGTTGAACTGTTCGTCGTGGGCAGTGTCACGGAGTTTGGTACTAAAGAGAGCAGCATCGGCGGAAATGTACCTCTCTTCGGCGGAGGCGTGACGACCAAGAAAGCCCGCGCCGTCGTGGACATTCGTCTCGTGAATGTCAACACGGGAGAGATCATCGCGGCAGAATCCGAGGAAGGCAAGGAATCAACCACCGGCCTGAGTGTTCGATATGAGAGCATCGACTTCAGCAATCCGAGTCATTGGAACGACACGGACATTGGGAAAGCGACCCGGGAAGCTGTGAATGGCTGTGTGGAGCTGATTACCGAAAACATGGGGAAGATCCCGTGGTCTGGAAAAGTTCTCAAAGTGAACACAGACGGCACGATATTGCTCAAACCCGGCTCCGAAGGTAATGTGAAACCGGGAATGGAGTTTGAGGTTTGGCGGAAGGGTGAAGAAATAAAAGATCCCGATACCGGACTTTCATTGGGCGCTGAAGAAGAAAAAATCGGCCGCGTAAAAGTAAAGGAGGACATGTTGCAGGGAAAGGCGTGCAAAGCCACAGTGGTAGAAGGAAAGGATTTCAAAATCGGCGACATCGTCCGCGAGAAGAAGTAACTTGTTTTTCCATCGATAAGGAAAAAAGCCGTCTCATCTGAGGCGGCTTTTTTGTTTCCCATTTTCGGAATCATTCCCTATCTTGTATTTGTGATGTTCAATTACCTCCTCCAGACAGGCCTCCTCCTCTCGTTAACCATAAACCAGGCTTTCACCGATTCGACAACCATTAAGCACGAGGAAGAAGTACGCACATGGCATGAGCGACGCATTCGAAACCTTCACCGTGAATACGGTTGGCTGACCCTGGTTGCCCTTGAATGGCTTCGCGAGGGGCCAAACCAGGTAGCTGAGCTCGGCACACTGACGTTGAACAATCGATCAATCCACTTCCGCCCTAAAACTGGCGTCGAAGCTACTCTTAACAGCAAGCCGATTTCTCAAGGCGCAGTGATTCCAGAGGCCGAGAACGTCCGTCCCGACACGGGAAGGATCGGCTCTAGAACCTTCGTCGTCATCCAACGCGGCGGCCGTTTCGCCGTCCGTGTGTGGGACAAAGAAGCCAAAACGCGAAAGGAATTTAGCGGCATCGAATGCTTCCCGGTCACGATAACGTGGCGCTTCGAGGCGAAGTGGGAACAGTATGACCCGCCTAAAATGATCAAAGTTCCAACGGTGATTGCAGGTTACGAACAAGATTATCCTGTTCCAGGAGCCGCTGTTTTCAGTTACAAAGGCAAAGAATATCGCCTCGAGCCAGTGCTTGAAGAGCCCGACGGGGATTATTTTTTCATCTTTGGCGATAGAACAAACGGAAAAGAGACATACGGCGCCGGCCGCTTCCTGTACGCAAAACCGGCCAAAGACGGGAAAGTCATCATCGACTTTAACAAATCGTACAATCCTCCGTGCGCCTTTACGGAATTTGCAACCTGTCCTCTCCCACCTCCCCAAAACAAACTTCCATTCGCCATCGCGGCGGGGGAAAAAAACTACGCCCACCATTAGGATCATGCGGAGAATCATGAAGCGTTTGCCTGTTCTCCTCAGCTTCATGACTCAGTTCTACATTCTTCTTCATTCCCAGGAAGTTAACGTGCAGGAAGGCCCGAGAAACATCAACGGAGTTCAACTCTATACAAAAGTGATCGGCAAAGGGCGACCTCTCGTTATCGTTCACGGTGGCCCGGGGCTCGATCATAGTTATCTTCTGCCGCAAATGGCGCAGCTTGGGAAATACTACAAACTGATTTTTTTCGACCTTCGAGCGAGCGGAAGGTCAAGCATCGACGTGGACACAAACTCGATGAATCTTAGTACTTTCATTGAGGATATCGACGGGATTCGGCAATCCTTCGGGATTGAAAAAATGAATCTCCTGGATCATTCATGGGGCGGCTTCCTCGCCATGGCATACGCGATCAAATACCCCGATCGGCTCAGCTCACTCCTGCTCATAAACACGACGCCGGCAAATTCAAAACTCAAAGACGAAGCTGAACGCAGAACGCGGTCTCGCCTTACAACCGACGACAGCCTTGCAAGGTTGACGCTGTTGCGAAGCGAGGCTTTTCGAAAAAGGGAACATTCGGCGATGGCGAAATTATTCAGGATTTCCTTTAGAGGATCTTTTGCACAGCGCCAGTATGCGGACAGCCTTTCACTTATTTTTCAGCCCAATTATGCCCGAATCAACGTCATCAATCTTTTTTGATACCA
>CAYNRS010000313.1:0-3604 GCA_964399565.1 uncultured Ignavibacteriaceae bacterium | reverse complement strand
CGTTCGTACTACCGGCATCTCTCATGAGCATCAAGAGTCGACATCGCAGGCTTCTTCCTCTGACCGTTGTCCTTGCGTTGTTTATGATGATGACAAAATCTTCAGGTCAGGGAAAAGCAATCGTAGAGGAACAAAGCGATCATCACATCGTTATAATATATTTTCCAGGTTCTTATAAGCCGGAAACGGTCAAGGAGAAGACTGGCATCTATTTCGAAGCATCAGAGTTGTCGCACTCTCCGGGAGAAGATGTCTCAGCGCTTCCCAGGGAGACTTTCATGATGGCGATCCCACCCGCAGGAACACCATCATTGACCATTCTCTCAAGTCAGACAAGTCGAGTGACGGGAGTGCGAGTAACGACAATGCCATCAATCAGCGTTTCGGACGAGCCAATCCCAACAGTCAGGAAGACCTTTCGTGACGGCACGGCGCGTGATGGAGATGTGTCGAACACACTCCCTGCAAGGATCCGCGAGATTTCCTGGTTCAGATATCAACGGATCGCCACTGTTGAGTTGGATCCACTTCAGTATGACGTAGCGACGGGCACGCTGACGAGGTTTCAATCGATGAGGATTCGTATCGACTTTCCGACGAAAGAGTTCCGGATCGCTCGGGCTCCGGATGATCGCTTTTTTGAGAATGAATATCGTTCACTCCTTATCAACTATAACCAGAGTTCTGGGTGGCGGGCTGACCCTACGAAATCGGGATTCGGCAGCTCGCAAATTAATAACGACTCTTCAGGTTTGTGGTTCAATCCTTTGAGCGATTATGCAAAAATGCTTATTGCTCACGATGGAATTTACAGTGCGCGTTTTGAGGATTTTCAGAACGCGCCTTCTAACGCGAGCGTTACCAATTTGGATATTCTTCACAAAGGGAAGTCATTGTCTTTCTCCCTCAGAGGAGATCAGGATGGAGTGTTTGGTCCAGGAGATACGATTGACTTCTACGGCTCAAAGTTGCGCGATGGATCAACGACATCTAACGAATACAGTGACACGTCGGCCTATTGGATAGCATTTTCTCCCGTTGGAGCTAGAAGGGCCAGGATTGATTCAACTCTTGCCAACAATCCGGATGTCGTCCTTTCGCATTTTGTCGAGACCGCTCACGCCGAAAAGGACAGTTTTTACTTTTTCGGCGACTTAGGCCTTCCCACAAACAATCAATCCGAAAAGGTTGCCGGCGAGGGATGGTACTGGCGACGCCTTCTTGTTAATCAGAGTACGAGCATAGGCTTCGGCTTCAACAATCTGTATTTCACGGGCAATCCAACATTCATCGTTCGCGGCCGACTCCACAGCCCTGTCTTTCAACAGAGTACGCCGAATCACTCGATCGAAGTACAATTAAATGGAACATCTGTTGGAGTAGTCCAATTTGGCGGGTATTCCGATACGGCTTTTGCGTTCAATGTTTCATCAAATCTTTTTGTGAATGGGCAGAATACGGTACGTCTGACCTCGAACCCAACCGGAGCGTCTCTCAACGAGGTCTTTCTGGATTGGCTCGAAGTCGAATATCGCAAAAACCTCGTCGCCGAATCAGATTCACTTGTTTTCTCTGCGGGCGAAGCTTCTGTCGGTCAGGTGGTTCAGGCTCAAGTTTCTGGATTCAGCACAAACAACATCGAGGTGTTTCGTGTTGACCCACAAGGAGGCATTGAGAAAAAATTTCGAGGACTGATCTCGGGGATTTCCGCAAATTACATCATTACGTTGACCGATACTGTAGTTCCAGGAAGAAAATATGTAGCGTTGACTCACCAACGGAAAGTTACGCCCGCGAAAATCCAGAGGAAGTCATTCACTAACCTGCGCTCTCAAACAAACGGAGCCGATTATCTTGTAGTCACCGGAAAAGAATTTGATGCCGAAGCCCAGAGGCTCGCGCAGTACAGGGCTCAGAAAGGCCTGGGAAGGTCGAAAGTCGTTTTTGTCGAAGACATCTATGACGAGTTCAGTTTTGGCCACTTTGATCCCGATGCCATTCGCAGATTTCTGGCCTCGACAGATTCTTCATGGGTTCAGCCTCAGCCGGCATACGTCGTGCTTTTTGGAGACGCAAACTGGGATTACAAGGATAACCTAAAAGGCGGGAGAAGGAACATTGTTCCGTCGTTGGGCAATCCGCTCTCCGACACGTGGCTGGTATCACCAAAAGATGATCCATACACGCAAACGAAAAAGGTAGGAAGGGTCCCTGTGTCATCGAAGGCTCAAGCAACTGCTTTTGTTGATATGGTGATGGCCTACGAAACAAGTCCGTTGTCTTCCCTGAATAAGCGCTTTCTCTTTATGGCATCAGGGTTTGACTCAAGCGAAACATTGCGCTTCCAGCTGTTTTCAGACCAGCTTATCAGGGATTATGTTTCGAAAGATCCCATTGCAGGTGTGGGAGTGAAGTTGTACAAAACTGTCGAACAGGTTGTTGGAGTGGAGCAGACCGAGGAAGCAAAGAAACTCATTGCAGACGGAGCAGTGTGGATAAATTTTTACGGACACGCCGGCACGGATATCTGGGGAAATGGAATTACCAGTGCGGATCAATTGGAAAACAACGAGCAAAAGCGTCATCTGGTGTCCGATATCAGTTGCAGTACTGCGCGTTTTGGCGAGCCTTTGACGGAAGCATTTGGCGAGAAGCTTGTACTGGCTTCGAATGGCGCAGCGGCATTTCTCGGGAGCTCGGGATTCGGTTATGAAGGGCCCTTGAGCTTCCTGGCCTCTCAAATGTACTCCGCGCTTGCACTTGATTCGTTGCGTGAAGTCGGTGCGATTCATTTCAAAGCAAAGTCCGCGTTACGCCAACAAGGGATATCGTCGATCTTGACTCGTTTGTCTCTCCAACAGTTTACTCTATTGGGGGATCCGGCCACTCGTTTGGCAGTTCCACTTCAGCCGGATTATTCGGTAATGGCATCACAAATGAGGATTGAACCGGCACAACCGACCGAATCCGACCCTCAGATTTCGATATCGGTCCCAATCAGCAATTTTGGTGTCAAAGGAACAGATTCAATCAGGGTCAGGTTTGTCCATTCAACCCTGGAGGGGGAGGAACCGACCGTTGAGAAGTTCATACGTCCTGTTGGCTACGCAGATACATTGACGATTACAGATATTTCATTTCGGAAAAGCGGCTCACACAGACTCGTATGCCTGGTTGATCCACAAGGAATCATCAATGAAGTGTCAAAGTCAAATAATTCAGCTGAAATCAGCTTCTTTGTCGGGTCAGTGAGTTCCGTTGCCCTACAACCGTCGGTTTCATCCAGCGTTCATCCTGATAGCGTCGTATTGAAGATTCAGAATCCAAACCTTCCATCTGCGGCAAATCATATAGTGATCTTTGAGATTGACACGCTCCAAACATTCTCAAGTCAGCCCAAAATTGCCAGACAAACTGTTACTCAGGGAGTGATCACGACTCAATGGACGGTACCTAACAATACTCTTCAGAATGGTAAACTCTATTATTGGCGCGCGAAACTTGCCTCGTCGACAGACTCAACTTCATGGGTCACCAGTTATTTTCTCACAGACGCGGCAACCCCCGTTCGAGGACCGTATGATTCTACCCAAGATCGGAAGAG
>CAYNRS010000312.1:0-3606 GCA_964399565.1 uncultured Ignavibacteriaceae bacterium | reverse complement strand
TGAAACCATCATCCAGCGCGGTGTGAAAATCGACAACCTTGTTCAAATTGCGCATAATGTCGTTGTCGGCGAAAATACAGTGATCGCAGCGCAAACAGGCGTGAGTGGCAGCGTGAAAATCGGGAAGAATTGCATGATCGGCGGCCAGGTTGGTGTCGCGGGGCATCTGGAAATTGCAGACCGCACCATCATTTTGGCCCAGTCCGGTGTCTCCAAATCGATAACGGAGTCGGGCAAAACGTTTTTTGGAACACCTCTGAAAGACCAGCACCGCGCTGCGCGGATTGAAGCTGTCCTCAGGTCGCTGCCGGAGTTAAGCCAGGACGTGCAAAAACTCAAACAGGAACTCGAAACGCTGAAACAGGAATTCCTGAAGGTTGAACACGAAGTAAAATCATAGGACCTCAATACTATGTTAGTTCAACAGCACACGATCAAGCGGCCCATTTCCACCTCGGGTGTTGGCCTACACACCGGGGTTAAAACAACAATGAAGTTCAAGCCTGCCCCGGAGCATTACGGCATTCGGTTCCGGCGAGTTGACCTCGGGGGATCGCCGGAGATCCCGGCTGACGTGGACCACGTCATTGACGTTGCCAGGGGCACGACCATTGGCATTGGCGACGCCAGGGTGCACACCGTCGAACATGTCCTCGCCGCAGTGGTTGGGCTTCAAATCGATAACATTATCATCGAGCTGGATAATATAGAGCCGCCGATTGGAGACGGGAGCGCCAAGCCATTTGTCGAAATGCTGCTTAACGCCGGAACAGAAGAACAGGAAGCGCCCAAAGATTATTTGATCATCGACCAGGTGATTCAGTACCAGAACGAGGAGAAAGGCGTCCATATTGTTGCGTTGCCGATGGACGATTTCCGCTTGACGGTGATGATTGATTACAACAATCCCGCACTCGGCAGCCAGCACACGGGTCTCTTCAATCTCGAAAAGGAGTTTGTCACTGAGTTTTCCTCGGCGAGGACGTTTTGTTTTCTTCACGAAGTCGAGGTATTGCGCGACCAGGGGCTGATCAAAGGTGGGAATCTCGACAACGCCATTGTTATTGTCGACCGGGAGTTGTCCGATCCTGAGTTGAGGAAGCTTTCGAAAAAACTCGGCATCGACCATTCCGTGATTCTGGGGACCAGCGGTGTTTTAAACAACAAACATCTCCATTTTCGGAATGAACCCGCACGTCATAAGCTGGTTGACCTCATGGGCGACCTCGCACTGATCGGAGCCCCAATCAAAGGCCAGATTCTCGCTGCCCGGCCGGGGCATGCAAGCAATATCGATTTTGCCAGAAAAGTGCGGAAACTCTACCAGCAGAAAAAACTCGTTCGGAAATACCAGCACGAGAAGAAAGAAGGAGTCGTCTTCGACATCAACGGCATTCAACGAATACTTCCGCACAGGTATCCGTTCCTGCTCGTTGACAAGATCATCGATTTCAAAATGGACGAGCGCGTGGTGGGAGTGAAGAACGTCACCGGCGACGAGTTTTTCTTTCAGGGTCATTTCCCCGGGCAACCTGTAATGCCTGGAGTACTGATTGTTGAAGCCATGGCTCAAACAGGAGGCATTCTCATGTTGAATGGGTCAGAAAACCCTGGCAACAAACTCGTCTATTTCATGGCAATCAACAACGTCAAATTTCGAAAGCCTGTTACACCGGGCGACCAGCTTGTTCTCGATGTCGAAATGGTGAGCAGAAGGACAAAAGTCATCCAAATACGCGGACGCGCGTTCGTCGAGGGGAACCTTGTCGCAGAGGGAGACTTCACTGCTGCCATTGTAGACCGGGAAGACGGCAAGGCCCAAGCCGATCAGGTTTCTGCAGTCAAGTCGCCTCAAACGAACTGATCTCGTCACACTCCGCATGAGCGTTCACATTGATGCGCGGGCTTTTGTCGGCCCAAAAGCGAAGTTGGGCGAAAACGTCTCGGTCGGACCGTTTGCAGTCGTTGAAGACGATGCCGTGATTGGCGACGGGACATGGATTGGTCCCAATGCCGTGATTTGGAGCGCGGCTCGCATCGGCAGCAACTGCAAAATCTTTCCGGCGGCGTCAGTGGGAGGAGTTCCTCAGGATTTGAAGTACAAAGGTGAACCCACCACGCTCGAGGTGGGGGACAACACCGTGGTCCGGGAATGCGCGACGTTGAACCGTGGGACTGTCGAGAGCGGAAAGACCATTGTCGGGAGCGATTGTCTCTTCATGGCCTATTCTCACGTGGCGCACGACTGCAGAGTGGGAAATCACGTCATCATGGCAAACTGTTGCGCACTTGGTGGGCACGTGAAACTGGGAGATTGGGTGATCATCGGGGGACTAACTCCTGTTCACCAGTTTGTTCATGTCGGCGACCATGTGATGATTGGGGGCGGTTTCCGCGTCCCAAAGGATATTCCTCCTTATATTCTCGCCGGCCAGGATCCTCTCATGTTTGAGGGACTGAATGCCGTTGGTCTCAAGCGGAGAGGTTTCTCTCAGAAAACAGTCGAGTTGCTTGAGAAAGCCTACGATATACTGTACCGGTCGAACCTCAATGTCTCGCAGGCGGTGAAAAAGATGAAAGAAGAAGTCGAACTCATTCCTGAGGTTCAAAAGATATTAGAATTCATCGCGCAGAGTGAGCGAGGGATTATTCCAGGAAGGCGACGCTCATGACGTGGCGGTTTGAAAATACAGGGGTTCATCATGGCTCTTTTAATATGCAATATGATGAAACACTCGCAACATCCGTGCTCAATGGAACCTCAAACCCGACCGTCCGAGTGTACGCCTGGGACCCGCCGGCAATCTCTCTGGGATGGTCTCAGTCGGAAGCCGAAGTCGATATCCGCAAGGCGATGGCTGAACGAATCGACGTGGTGCGACGGCCGACCGGGGGCCGAGCCATTCTCCATGCCGATGAGCTCACCTACAGTGTTGTGATGCCGGCTGGCGGACGGAACACGATGGCGGTTTATGATCACATAAGTCGGGCGCTTGTGCACGGGTTGAAAGAATTCGGGGTGGATGCAAAGCTTGAAAAGCGCCAGGTTTATTTTCCTGCCGAATACGTTAAGGCTTCATCAGCCGCTTGTTTTACGAGCACGGCGAGATTTGAAATACTTGTCGCGGGAAAAAAATTGGTCGGGAGTGCGCAGCGAAGATACTCGAAGAAGAATGGCGAAGAAGTCGTCCTCCAGCATGGGTCGATTCTCCTCGACTCTCGACACAAAAGAATTGCGGAGTTTTTGCGCGTTTCTGAAACCGAAAGAATACTTCTTCAAAAGGAGCTTGAAGATCGAACAACGGACCTGAGTTCCCTCCTTGGCCGACATCTCTCGTTTGACGAAATAGCAGATGCCGTGAGGACAGGTTTTGAAGAAGAATGGCACATCAATTTTGAGAGGGTATCAGAGCCTCTCTCGATTGCTTCATGACAACGATGTCAGATTCCTCGAAATCAAACCCGGCAAAGAGGGTCACCACACGCACCATCGCTTCGATGAAGAAAGCCGGGACTCCGATCGCCTGTCTCACCGCGTACGATTTTCTCACGGCGCGGCTTCTGGATCAATCATCTGTTGACCTGATTCTCGTCGGAGACTCCCTC
>CAYNRS010000311.1:0-3608 GCA_964399565.1 uncultured Ignavibacteriaceae bacterium | reverse complement strand
CAAAAGCCTTTGCGTCAGTTGATGTGGCGCCGAGAGGAAACCCAATGACAGTACAGACTTTGACGCTTGTGTCTCTCAAAAGATCCGCGCAGAGCTTGACGTGGGAAGGGTTAATGCAAACGCTGGCAAACCCGTATTCCTTCGCCTCGGCGCACAGTTCTTCGATTTGTTGTTTTGTTGCTTCCGGTTTCAGGAGCGTATGGTCAATCATCCTGGCGATGGACGTGTCGAAGCCTCCGCCGCGAATTCCAACACCAGCAGTAATCCGGTCCGCACCACTTTTGACGATGTTGCTGACGCCCTCCTGGTTATGAACAAGACAGAGGTTGTCCGAGCATATTCCGTCTTTGCAGCAAGCGTGGGCATTGGTTTCCTTTAAGACTTCGTCGATGAGCCGAAGGATCGTGGCTTTGTCAACATTTATAGGCTGGTGCGGCATGTGCCCTAATATAGAGGAATTTAGAAGAGGTTACAAGAGGAGAGACTCGAGAAAAAACCCAACGAAATCTTCATGCTCTGTTCTTGAATACAAACCAGGATCACGTTTTTGTATCAAAGATACTGGCGAAGGTGATGCCGAAGAATCCTCAGCCCTCGTGTGATTTGGTTCTCGACAGTTTTCACACTGATTCCGAGATGATTGGCGATTTCAGAATTTGACATTTGTTCCGTTCTGCTGAGGAGAAAGATTTCGCGGCATTTCGGGGGTAATTTTCTTGTCACGATCTCCGCCAAACGTTCCTCCAGAATATTCGATTGCAAAATTTCTGCAGGGCCATCGTTGGCTTGTTGGGTTTGAGGTATTTCACTTTCAAATCTCCTGCGAACGGCATGATGTTTTGCGTGGTCGCGAAGAAGGTTTTTACTTATCCGGAAGAGCAATGCCAGCAGGGGCAAATCGGGTTTCAGATTAATGCGGTGGTTCCACACGCGGAGAAACGTCTCCTGAACGATGTCGTGTGCAGCATCGACATCTTGGAGATTGTAGAGGACGTACCGAAACACCACAGGCTGATGCTTTTCGAACAAAAGCCGGAATGCCTCCCTGTCTGAGGAACGGACACGTTCGATAAGCTGATTGTCGGTATCTTGCATGCGGAGATGGTTTTGCGATGCAATTTATGACTACAAGCTATCTCAAAAACACCCTGTCACTCCTGCGGATTTTAAGCAGGAGTCCAGAAATAGCCGGTTCTGGATTCCGTCTTAAAATCCGACGGAATGACATTTCCGTTTTTGAGATGAGTTCTAATAAAATAGATACAAACTGCAGCAGGTGCAATTCTTAGTTGAGGATTTGGGGGTAGCGAAGGGCATAATCGTTATATAAGCAGTTCTCCCATGAAACCCTTTTCCATATTCCCGGCCCTGTGTATCGCAGTTTTTGGGTTGCACTGCAGTGAAATCTCTGCTCCTGAAGAAGCGGAGGAGCTCGTTTATTATACATCGTTCGAGATCGACGCCGATACCGTGGGATGGCAAGGGTACGCGTTTGGGTTCAAAAAAGAAGCCCCAGTGAGAGGCGGTCATCGTTCTCTTGCTGTGTCAGGTGGATGCATTTACCCGCACGCATTGCTTGTTCTCGCGCCGCCGGAAAACGATAGTCGGCTCGTTCTCCGGTGCTGGGGAAAGAACATTGGAATAGGCGGAGGAGTTACTCTCGAGCTAGGGGGCGACCAGAGCGGCAGCATACACATCTCTGTTCAAGACACCGGGTGGAAAGCATACGAATCCGCCGACACGCTTTTCTGTCCCAAAGGAAACACGCTCAACCTTTCACTCGGCGCGGGAGGCATTGCCTGGAGCGCCATGCTTGTGGATTTGATTGAAATAAAAAGAATTCACTGAAACAAGGAGGCGAGATGCAATTCTTTGAAACATTGAAACGGCGGCTCTTTTCACGCAATCCCGACCCGAACAAAGAATCAACGATCGAAGGCATAATCAACAAAGGTTTGGGCCGAATTCGCCAGGTTGACCCGCAAACCAAAAAACAATGGTTGAGCCTTCAAGCTGCAATGGTGGAAGTGCAGCCTATGGTAAAATCGCGATCCGTGCCCCGACTCGTGTTTGCGACATTCGCCGTGGTCATGTCAATGTTAGGTGGGTATCTTTATTTTGCGTTGCTCGAACCTTCCCCCGAAACATTCAGTACGCAAAGGGGTCAGCAAAAAGAAATCGTTCTCAATGATGGTTCGCACGTAACGCTCAATTATGAAACAGAACTCGTCGTGTCGGGACTGAGGCCTGACGAACCCCGCCGCCTCTTTCTTACGGGAGAGGCATTCTTTCGCGTTGAGAAGAAATCGACTCCGTTCATTGTCTCAACAGATTACGCCGAGGTTCAGGTCGTTGGTACCGAGTTCAATGTTCGGGCGCGCCAAGGAGGCATAGACGTTGCTGTCATCCGGGGGAGCGTCAAAGTCACAGCGGTCAGAAGCGGTAAAGAAAGCTCATTGATGTTATCCGAGAACCAGATGGCAATGTGCTCTCAGGACGGTTTTCCTATTCGTATGGGCGATGTGCCATCTCCCGAGTTCCCTGGATGGACTCGCGGCAAGCTCTTTCTCAACAAAACCGCGCTTATTGTCGCATGTCGCGAGATCGAAATGCGGTTTGACGTTATCATTAGTCTTCAAAACGCAGGGTTAGGTAACGAGAGAATCACGGGGGTCCTCGGCGCAGGAACCGCAGAAAGTGGTGTCAGAGCTTTGTGCGAGCTCACCGGTAGAAGGTTCAGGCATGAAGGGAATGCGTACACTATCTATTAGCATTCTTTGCATCGTTGCTCTGCAAGCCAGTGCTCAAGAGCGACAGAGCGCACATTCATTCGACTTTCGCAATGTTGAGCTGCGAACAGCGCTCGATTCATTGTTGTTGTGGTACGGGGTTCCTCTCGTGTATCTCGACAAAGACGTCGCGGGAAAACGAATACATGCTGAGTGCACCAACTGTAGTTTTGAACAAGCGTTGGGGATCGTCGTGGAGGGGCAAGGACTTGTTTGGAGACTGGTCGGAAACCAGCTTATTCTGCAGAGACCGGAGACCGAAGACCAAGCCGCAACTTTTGCCGGAACGGTTAAAGATTCGCTTACGGGTGAAGGAGTCATTGCCGCTGATGTTCTTCTCCTAAGCCGGTCGGACTCGGATTCACCCGACAAGGTTTATCGTTGGTGTTCGACAAACCAGTTTGGTTTCTTTTCCCTCCGCAATGTCCAGCAAGGGGCCTACACACTTCAGATCCGTCGCATCGGTTACAGGACTCTCAAGCAATCTGTGGAGATTCAAACCGGCCAGGAAACGGTTCGTGACATCCTTGTTTCAGTCCAGGAGGTGCTACAGCCGGAAATCACTGTTGAGGGTCGTCGGTCCGCGTTTTCCGCTTCGGAGGGGATTTCGCGCGGCGTCTACATCCGTGCGACACCGTCGGACTACAACCAGTATATGTTGGAGGGCGCGCGCATCTATAACCCGCTTCATTTCGGCGGCGTCATGAGCACATTCAACGGCGATGCGCTGAAGGATGTTCAGGTTCTTGCGGGAGGCGTTCCTCCGTACTACGGAGGCCGCATCGGCGGCATACTTGATGTCACGCTTCGCAATGGTTC
>CAYNRS010000310.1:1923-3616 GCA_964399565.1 uncultured Ignavibacteriaceae bacterium | reverse complement strand
ACGTTTGACGTCACCATCATGGACGTTAAGGGCAAGGACACCACCGTCGTTTGCTCTCACGGCGATCACATGCTAGGCGGTCACGACTTCGACCAGAAGATAGTCCCTCGATTTGATGATTCATACAGAGACAAGTATGGCGTCACACTTTATCCCACGCGTGAAGATCGAGCCCGATACGAGACACGAGCCGAGGAAGTGAAAAAATCACTTTCGAAAAGATCTTCGGCCAAAGAGCTACTGGCCGGTCCAGCCGGTAATCTTCTGGTTGAAGTTTCGCGTGAACAGTTTGAGGCGGATATTTCTCCGTTTATTGCCAAGATTGAGATGCTGATCGAAACCGCCCTTGATGAGGCCGGAAACAAACCGAACGACATTCAAAAGGTATTGCTCGTCGGAGGAACCAGCCGCATTCCAGTCATTCAATCGCGCCTGACTAAAATGTTCGGCTACTCGCCAACAAACACTGTGAATGTAGATGAAGTGGTTGCCCTTGGCGCTGCGCTACATGCGGGACTGCGGGTCATGGAAAGGGATCCCTCCAGGGTGTCCACGAGCATTGCCGCCGGATTGGCCGACGTGAAGCTGACCGATGTGTGCAATCATAGCTACGGAACAATCATTGCCGCTTTTGATGAACAAATTCAGCGCCATGGATTGAAGAATGACATCATTATACCCAAGAACACCCCCCTTCCCTGCGAAGTTGAAAAAACGTATTTCACCATCAGGGATGGGCAGGAGACCATCGAAGCCACCGTTACGGCAGGAGAGTCAAGCGATCCTGAATTTGTGACAACCATTGCCAAGGAAACCATGCGCCTTCCGCCAGGGCGCCCGCATGGACGTCCGGTCAAGATCAAATACGGGTATGATAAAAATCAACGCATGCGTTGCACATTCCACGATGTGGAGTCAAATACCCGGCTGGCCATCGACTTTGACGCCAAGACCGGCAAAAGCAGCAAAGCGGTTGAGGAGACAAGAGCGGCGCTGGAAAATTTCACGGTTGAATAACCAAGCGACATCATTATGGAAGGCCTATTTTTTATAGTTGGAATTTATATTATTTGGTTTGTCCTTAGGCTGTTTTCCAGCAATAAGTCATCGCAGAAGTTTCGAGCCAAAGTCATCGCGACCAAAAAAGCATTTGCGAACATTCATATCGACGTCTTTCAAATATCGGTGGCCGGGGCGATTAAGGTGCCCTACGACAAATATCCAGTCAAGCATTCCGTCACCGCCGTAGATATTACCGGAGGGAAAGACAATCCCATGCCGATATTGTGCTCAATCGACATACTCCAAGTCGATGGCGCCCCATTTTTCGGCTTCATGAGCGGTGTTAGCCAAGTTCCATACAAGTCGTCGCTCATCAAGGAATACATCGATTTGCTGGTTGTACCAGCCGAATCACTCATTTTGCCTTACAAGGGTACTCGCAAGATCCTTTTCGTCGTATCGATCCTTCATGGCTCAAGCAGCGACATCATCTGCACTGCTAAATGCACGATTTGGCATTACTTTCCAGATACGGGCTACATGGAGGCCATAGAGAATCGGATCAAGGCCGCGGAGTTGACGGTGATGCTGGCCATGGCCGTCAGTGGATCCGATCGTCATTTTCACATGAAGGAGGGTGAAATCGTCACGGAATGGATCCGCAAGCAAATTGCCGCTGCGCCAGAAGGAA
>CAYNRS010000310.1:0-1913 GCA_964399565.1 uncultured Ignavibacteriaceae bacterium | reverse complement strand
GAAGCAAGAATGAACTGAAGGATCGCCTCAACAAGGCTGCCATGGATGCCTTTTACCAGATTAACGCTGGGAAAACGCTCGACGTTATCGCCTTTTGCAATGGCTTGGATGACGTAGCTACAACGGCGCAGAAGTATGACACCCTTGAACTATGTATGAAGGTGGTAAGTGCGGATGGCACGGCCCGCGAAAGCGAATTTAAGATCATAAATGACATCGCTAAGAGCCTGGAAATCGACATGGATAAGTTCAGGTCCATGATCGACAAAATCATCCCCGTCAATATCCACGAGGTCGAAGATGCCGCAAGGTTGCTGGGCATCCCCCATGGTGCCACCACAGATCAAAAAAAAGCACATTTAAGGAATGAGTACAAGAAGTGGAACCCCCTAGTCACCCATTCCGATCCCAAAATCAGGGAACAAGCCGCCAAGATGCTTGAGCTTATTGCCAGGGAAAGAAGCAAGCTCTCTTAAGGAATCCTTATTGTGGCTGAGTCTGAATCTATATCTGGTTGCTACCGGCTGACTGAGCTCCGATATGAGGACGACTGCCCGGACCTCTACGGAAGTGAACTCTCCAGTGAAGAGAAACAAGATCGGTTCATGGAGGTGCGCCGAAAGCACTTGGCCCAATCGCTCAGAATCACGCCACAACTAGCACCTGCCATCTGGGGCGCAATCGAGCGCGTTCGCGATCGCATTGTTCCGGGCGCTCGTATGGAGGCTTACTTGTACAATGCCCCGGAAACGCAGGCGTTTAGTTTCCCTGGCTTGGCCAGTGATGCCTTCGTAATGGGAATGGCATCCGGTCTGATCAAGCTGGTCTCCCTATCAGAGCTTGAGTTTGTCATCGGCCATGAACTTGGGCATTGCGTTTTCGGTCACACCCGCTATGCCGACCCGAACTCGGATGTCAATAACGTCGAGAGGCTGAATTTACTGGCCTTGCAACGAGCAGCCGAAATTAGCGCCGACCGGGCTGGGTATGTCGCTTGTGGTGACCGTGATGTCGCCTGCCGAGCTATTTTGAAAGTGGCATCTGGGCTGTCTGACGACCATCTCCGTTATGATATTGTTTCCTATCTCGATCAAGGCCGGGAGTTCCACGAGTTGGGAGGATCCGAGAGCGAGCTGATGTCCACCCACCCGATCTTCACGTCACGAATGAAGGCATTGCTTTGGTTTGAAATGAGCGACTTATATCATGCGTGGTCTGGTAGAAAAGACAAGGCGCCGATTGCTACGTCCGAATTGAATAGAAAGGTGCGAGCGGAGCTGGCGTCGGCAAATGGATTCAGGCTCGGCAATATCAACGAGCAGGCCTTAAGAACAACGTTGCTCTGGGGTGCCATGTGCCTGTTTACCATGGACAATCGGTTGACTAAGCCGGAGCAAGCCTTCCTGCGCCGGATATTTGGTGATGAAACTGCCGGCCACGTGATCGATTTCGTAAAAGCCAATGGTATACAGCCGGTAGGGCAAAAGTTTCGTGATCGGCTGCGTGATGTGGTCGCCATGCCGCGCAATGTGCGCGAACTGTTTTATGAAGACTTGGAGTCATTCGCATCGGTAGCGGGCGGGGAAGATGAACTGAAGTTGAACTGGTTGCGCGAAGTGACCCATGCGCTGAAATTGGAACGTGAGGTTAAACTCGTTGCACCGAATAGCCTGGCCGAAGTACCGCTTAGATCTCTGGTCTTAATACCATCATTACAGCACCGAAACGAAAGTACTGTGGATATGCTGTAAATGGATCTGTCGAACATGTGCCTCCAGAAGACGCTCGAAGACTCGCGCTTCTGAGGCTTGTCGTTCGGCGAATAGAGGCTGACATGTCATGGACACGACGGAGTGGTGCGTGAGCGGCTGCTGCCTGCCGATCCGGTCGGGTTCATTCAGGACTGCGTCCGT
>CAYNRS010000309.1:0-3635 GCA_964399565.1 uncultured Ignavibacteriaceae bacterium | reverse complement strand
TGTGTCCGGACCCTGAAGTTTGTCCCTTTGAAGCCATCCCGCGTTATTTTCTTCCTGGTGTTTTCGCCGGTTTCTCTGCATCCGGTGGGCTTTGGCCGAACAGTCATTTTTTCGAGAGCTTGACGCAAGAAATTCATCACTTCCAGGCAACGGAGGATGACGCATCGCTTTTGAACAAAGCATCCTGTGCACAGACTATACTTCGTTTTCCTGAAACATATGACTGCGGGCACTATTATCCTTCGACATGCTCCGATCGTTGGAGTCATAACTTGTTCTATGATCGTCTCTTCCGGACGTGGTTTCAGAGACTTGAGGTCAAGCCGTATAATCTTTTGCGATAATGAAATCTGACATGCTTTGGCTAAGTACTGCATTTCAACCCTGAGCGTATGTTACGACTGAGATTGTAATTTTGTAAAACGCCTCATTTTTAACTTGACAAACCATCCGCAACCGCTTATATTGACACCCGTTGCGCTTCCCCGAATACCATAGTGACAACGACCTTCCGGTAGAGAACAGAGGGAAAATCGCGGTTAGCACAACCCCAGCTCGTACCCATCAGTTCATTTTCAATTAAGAGAGAAATCGAACCTCATCCAGCTCACGAAGCGGGCTTGGATGAGTTTTCATTGTAAGAGAATTTTCGAGAGACATCGCTTTCGGCATCCCTCCATCGGGCGAACGTCAATCGGCTTTTCACCTGGGATTCTTTTCACCAACTATTCACCGTTTTTCATTTAAGGAGATTGTTATGCTCGAAACAGAAGCCACGAATGTCTCGGCTGCTGCCAAAACTTCCGCCACAAAGAAGGCGGACGGGTCCACCACAAAACGCGGACTCACATTCCAGCGCTATTTTACGAAACCCGGCGTCCATCCTTTTGATGAGGTGGAATGGGAACTCCGCACAGCCGTGATCTCCAACGAAAAGGGCGAGAAAATTTTCGAGCAAAAGGATGTTGAGATACCCAAATCATGGTCGATGACAGCAACGAACGTCGTTGTGTCAAAGTATTTCCACGGACAAATCAACACGCCAGCCCGCGAACGAAGTGTGAAGCAGCTTGTCGAGCGCGTAGCGCGAGCGTATTATAACTGGGGACTTCAAGGCGGCTATTTCGCCACAGAGGATGACGCATTGGTCTTCTATAATGAGCTCGTCTATCTGCTTGTCAACCAACATATGGCATTCAACAGCCCGGTATGGTTCAACGTTGGAGTGGAGGAAAGGCCCCAATGCTCAGCGTGCTTCATCAATTCTGTAAAAGACTCGATGGATTCGATCCTGACACTCGCGAAAACCGAAGGTATGTTGTTCAAGTTCGGGTCCGGCACCGGTTCAAACCTTTCCACCCTTCGTTCCTCGCGCGAGAGACTCTCCGGCGGGGGTACTCCTTCCGGGCCGGTTTCCTTCATGAAGGGATTCGACGCATTCGCCGGAGTTATCAAATCCGGCGGCAAAACGCGGCGGGCTGCAAAAATGGTCATCTTGAATGCCGACCATCCGGACGTTGTTGAATTTATCAATTGCAAGGCAGACGAAGAAAAGAAGGCGTGGGCACTGATCGAGGCTGGCTACCACGGCGGTTTCAATGTGCCCGGCGGAGCATATGATTCCATTTCCTACCAAAACGCCAATCATTCGGTCCGCGTCACCGATGAATTTATGAGGGCAGTTATTGAGGATAGAGACTGGTGGACGACGGCGGTCACAACAGGAAAACCCCAGGAGAAATACAAAGCCCGCGACCTGATGCGCCAGATTTCAGACGCAGCATGGATCTGCGGCGACCCGGGGTTGCAGTACCACACCACAATCAACAATTGGCATACGAGCTCAAATACGGCTCCGATCAATTCTTCGAACCCGTGCAGCGAGTACATGTTCCTGGACGATACGGCATGCAACCTCGCTTCGCTCAATCTGATGAAATTCAGAAAAAAGAACGGCGACTTCGATGTCGAATCGTTCAAGAAGGCGGTCCAGGTAACAATCACGGCAATGGAGATCTCGGTCGACAACTCGAGCTACCCAACGCCGGCCATCACACAAAACAGTTACGATTATCGTCCTCTTGGACTCGGATACGCAAACCTCGGAGCGCTGCTCATGTCGCGTGGCATCCCCTATGACAGCGAAGAAGGACGATCTCTGGCCGCTGCGATTACTTCATTAATGTGCGGCGAAGCCTACAAGCAATCTGCCATGATCGCTCGTGTACTGGGACCGTTCAAGGGGTTCGAAAAGAACAAGGAGCCCATGATCAGTGTTATGCAAAAACACGGTATTTATGCCGAGAAGATCGACAAAACACTGGTGCAACAAGGGCTGTGGCAAGCATCCGCGGATGTCTGGAATGACGTGGTAAGTCTGGGCAAACAGCATGGGATTCGGAACTCTCAGGCAACCGTGCTTGCGCCAACAGGGACAATCGGATTTATGATGGATTGCGATACAACCGGCGTCGAGCCTGATATTGCCCTCGTGAAGTATAAGAAGTTGGTTGGCGGTGGACTGTTGAAGATTGTAAACCAGACTGTTCCGGAAGCCCTGCAAAAACTCGGTTACGACGATGAACAAATCGAGCACATTGTTGCCTACATAGACAAAAACGACACAATTGAGGGCGCACCTCATCTCAACGAAAAACACCTGCCGGTGTTTGATTGTGCTTTCAAACCTGCAAAGGGCCAGCGTTCGATTCAATACATGGGCCATATTCGTATGATGTCGGCAACTCAGCCGTTTCTGTCCGGTGCCATTTCCAAGACAGTGAACATGCCGACTGAGGTCACGGCAGCAGATATTATGCAGGCGTATATTGAAGCGTGGCAACTCGGCCTGAAGGCGATTGCAGTCTACCGTGACGGCTGCAAACGAACACAGCCTCTCAGCACCAGCCTTGAGAGCGCCAAAGAAAAGCCCAAAGCACAGCCCATGCGACGCCGGTTGCCCGACGAACGGCAATCGATTACGCACAAGTTCAGCATTGCCGGCCATGAGGGCTATGTCACCGTGGGCATGTTTGAAGACGGAGCACCGGGAGAGTTGTTTATAACGATGTCGAAGGAGGGCTCAACGATCTCCGGCCTCATGGATTCGCTGGCCACGTCCGTTTCCATTGCCTTCCAGTACGGCGTTCCGCTGAAAGTCATGGTGGACAAATTCAGCCACGCCCGGTACGAGCCTTCCGGCTTTACCAACAACCCGGATATCCCGATTGCCAAGTCCATCAGCGATTACATCTTCCGATGGCTCAGTAAGAAGTTCATGAAAGAGGAAGACCGCCCCATCGACACGACCGACACATCAACGGTCACAATTTCGGCCGACACGAAGATTTCTGCGATCGCTACACCGACAAAGGTCGGATCCATGGAACGGAACGAAAAAGTCGTGTTCCAAACTCAGGCCGACGCCCCACCCTGCCACGAATGTGGCTCCATAATGATCAGAAGCGGGTCGTGTTATAAGTGTTTGGAATGCGGCTCAACTTCTGGTTGTTCGTAATAACTGAGGAGCCATCCCGACGTTTTCTTTCGGATGGCAGCATCATGATTCGGAGTGGCTCGTGCTACAAATGCCTTGAGTGTGGGTCGACAAGTGGTTGTTCTTAAAAAATAAGGCT
>CAYNRS010000308.1:0-3637 GCA_964399565.1 uncultured Ignavibacteriaceae bacterium | reverse complement strand
TGGGCGGGAATGTATTTCAACGTCTGGAACATGAACAGAAAATACCACTCCGGTTTAATGCCTGCCGGCGCGGGGGCAAAAGGGTCTGCCTTCTGGCCGAGCTCCCAGGGGAAAAACACCGCCAGAATGGCCAGGAGGTTTAAGACGATCAACCACAGCAGCAAATCGCGCAAAAGAAAATTCGGAAAAAACGGCATCGTTTTCAGCTCGGCCATGGGATTCTTTTCAGCTTCAAGCGGCTCGCTGATTCCCTGCCGTTGAACCAGCAGAAGGTGGATCCCAAGGAGGATGGTGAAGATTCCGGGAAACACCGCAATGTGAAATCCGAAGAACCGTGACAGTGTCGCCCCGGTAACATCTTCCCCCCCACGCAGAAAGATCATGATAGGCTTGCCGATCACGGGAACGACACCTGCAATGTCTGTTCCGACTTTCGTCGCGAAAAAGGCCAGCTCATTCCAGGGAAGCAGGTACCCGCTGAACCCGAATCCAAGAGCAAGGAAAAACATCAGCATGCCGGTAATCCATGTTGCCTCCCGCGGTTTCCGGTAGGCTTTTTCGAAAAACACGCTGAACATGTGAATCATCGCCGCAAGGATAAACAGGTTCGCCGCCCAGCTATGGATGGACCGGATCAGCCAGCCGAATTCCACCTTCGACATGATGAACTGTATGCTCTCGAACGCCAGCTCCTCGCCGCTCTTGTAGTACAGCAACAACAGAATGCCGGTGACAACCTGGATGAGGAACAAGAAAAGCGAAACGCCTCCGAAATAGTACCAGATCGAATGCCGGTGGACGGGCACATACTTCTTGCCCATGTACTCGACAAGGTTGGCGAGTTCAACCCTTTCGTCAATCCATGCGTACAGTCGTTTCCAATAAGCGTTCATGTCATCTTCGAAATCAGTACTTCATCAGCCTGGACTACGACACGGTACTCGTCAAGCGGGCGGGGGGGCGGCCCGGAGACGTTGCGACCGTTCAGGTCATACTTTCCGTTATGGCACGCACACCAGATTACGCCCAAATCTTTTCGGTATTGAACTGTGCAATCCAGATGCGTGCATGTAGCGCCATAAGCTCGGAGCTCGCCTTCAGCGGAACGCGTGAGGATCACAGGCTTCGTTCCGAATTTCACGATAACACCGCTGTCCTTCTCGATGTCATTCAGTTTCCCCACTTTGACGCTGCTGACCTCCACCTCGCCCTGCATGGGCGGCTTCATGTACGCGAACACTGGATAGAGCACTGAAGCAACCCATGCGAAGAAACTTCCGCCGAGAATGTATTTCAGAAAATCACGCTTGCTCTCTTGTTGCAGTTCCACCTGTTACTGCCCCCTATGGCAATCGCTGCAGTGCATTTCTTTCCATGCGTCGCCTATGTCCACGGGATGTCGATAGTCGATGCCGGCGAGGGATATCCGTTGTTTTCCCTTCTCAAACTGTTGTGCCAGGACCGTGTGGCAGGCGTTGCAATCCCTGGACAGGACCTTACCGTCGTCGCTGACATGTTTTCCGTCGTGGCATCGGAAACAGCCTTGAGAATACAAATGACCGATATTATCCGGAAAATTCTTCCAGCTGACTTTCATGCTTGGAAAGTAGTTTCTTGTGTAGATTTTTTGCGTTTCTTCCACAGCTCTTTTGATTTCGTTTTTCTTCCTTTCAGCTATCGCCGGATGGTTCGTCAGGTAATACTCCTCGATGAGGCGTTTGATGCTGTCCAACGCCACGGTTTTTGAGGAATACGGGAACTCGAGCGCCTCCACCGTTTTGCTCTTGATAAACGGCAGTTCCGGGTCAACCCATCCCAGCGCCATCACATGGTTCACCGAGCGGGCGGCCGGCCTGTAAATGTGCGAAGGCCTGTTGTGGCAATCAATGCAATCCATGCGCCTTTGCTTGAATTGGGCGAGCTGTTCGTCGCTCATACCCGCTTCGCTGTTTCGGTACACCCGTTCCTTTCCGTCCGCATCACGTACTCTGATCCATGGAATCACCTGGCGCTGCGAATCCGCTGGAATGTAGGTCACCTCGTGGGAGATGTTCATGTGCCAGTGAATTCCCGACGTCGGACCGGCTTCAATATTGCCGCCGCCGATCTTCATGAGCAGGTTTAGCGTCCACTTTGTGTTTTGCTCATCTGAGAGAAAATAGGTGTTGATATGTTGCTTCTCGCTGAAGAAATGTTTCGGCCAATGACATTGTTCGCACGTTTCTTGTGCAGGGCGGAGATTCTCGATGGGGGTTGGGATGGGCGTCGGATATTTGTCAAATGTGACCGCGTACACCTGATATGCGCCAGAAAGTTTCGAGCGCACAAACCAACCAGCACCAGGCCCGATATGGCACTTCACACAACCCACGCGCGCATGCGGCGAAAACTGGTAGGCGGTGAATTCCGGTTCCATGACTTTGTGACACGTCTCGCCGCAGAACTGGTCGGAGTCCGTGTATTCATACGCCTTGAAGCTGCCGAACGCGCTGAACATCAAGAGGATGATGGAACCGAAGGCGAAGTACGAAAATGCTGTTCTGTGTTTCGGGTCGTTAAGGTCTATACGCGGCAGATGAAGCCCGTGCGGTTTTCCCGCTCGCTCTCTGCGATGTTCGCGAATAATGCCCGCAGCAATCAGCGCCAACCCGATAATGAGGAATGTCGGCAGAACGACGAAGGCGATGATGCCCATGTACGGCTTCGGTTCTTCGGTAAGGAGCTCCAAAACCATCAGGAAAACGATCAAGCCAAAACTGACGGCGGCAATTGCAGCCCCGAGGAGTGTTAGGGTGTTGTAAAAAGAGGTCGGGAAAAGACGTCTCATCTCAGACTAGCAGCCAGGATGTTGGAATAAACCAATCGGCCATCTGGGAAATTACATCGGACTGTTGAATACTTCAACACAATTCGAGAACACAAGGATTTACGGTATCAAGACAAACGCCATACCACGAGGTTGCACTGTTTCTGCGCAGGAATCCCCTAATTCTGCCCATTTTGAAAGCTGCATTACCTGAGGTTTCCCATCCATAAGAAGCCCGACTGCAGAACTTCTCAACATTGACTGCTTAAAAATTCTACATACGCGTTTGACCGGTTGGCAATGAGGTTCTTATTGAATTCTTCATCAATACGTCATCCCGATGTTGTTGAATTTCACTACACGTCGCACTTGAGTTAGTTCTTTGACTCGAAAAGACACTCCATCCATAATTCTATTGGCCTCAATCGGTTAAGAGTTTTTCAATGTTCTTTCTGCGACCCGGTATTTTCGTGGAACAGGAATTGGAGAATGCTTTCACGATTGTCGTTGGTGCGTCGATGATAAGTCAGAAACAGGAATGACGCACCGTTTAATACACCAAAGGAGGTGACAGATCATGGTAGCTCTCTTCGTCATAGGAACATTCCTCTGCTTTCTTCTCATTGATTATCTCATTCAGCGCGCGACAAAGAAACACAGCGCGGCAGTTGAACGACCTGCACGCGTCCCAGAACGATTTCTGATTCCTCGCGGTTATTTCTTCACTCCGAGACATTCGTGGCTCGAGATTCTCGGCAGCGGCCTTGCGCGAGTGGGCGTCGACGATTTTGTGCAGAAGGTTGTTGGCGCCGTGGATAATGTCACGGTTCC
>CAYNRS010000307.1:0-3642 GCA_964399565.1 uncultured Ignavibacteriaceae bacterium | reverse complement strand
CAATTTGATATTGAAGCGGCGCCGACAGGTGCTGTTGGACAGGCTCTCAGCGTAACGACAGCCAATTCGGACACATCTGGAACCGCCTCAACAGTATTAACGATCGGGAATAAAGAAGGCCAGTACATTGTGAGAGCTTCTGCACCCGGTCTAAAGGATACGTCGTTTGTTGTGCTGGCCTTCACGGGGGACATCACGAATGACAACTCGACCAACGTCGGCGACCTCACAGCGATCATTGACCACATCATCGGAAGAAACATTCTTACGGGCAACGACCTGCGAAGAGCGGATCTCGATACGAATGGTGTTGTGGATGTGCGTGATGCTCTGCTCTATCGAACGAATCTCATTGAGGGGATATGGGATTACACCCTGGCAAACATGAATGCCATCGCGTCCACGGCGGCTCCTCGGAATGCAGCGGCCCAGAGCTTGGTATCAGGCTCATCGTCTTCAATCTCGGGAAATGTCTCGAGTTCATTCGAGATCACACCGAATGGCTTGAGATTCAACCTTAAGAACGACGTTCCTGTCAAAGGCTTGCAGATCTATTTGAAACTGCGTGATGCCGTGAACATTGATAAACCGGACGTGGTTTTCGGCAGGGCTAAACACATGAACGTGGAAATGAAGGCGCAGGGACGGGAAATCCGAACAATAGTCTATAATCTCGCGAATACTCCGTTGGCGCCGGACAGCGGCACGAGCCTCTTCAGGCTTGGCGGCGTGCTCTTGAAGGATTCTTCAGAAATTGAATCCGCATTCGTTGTTGTGAGCGTTGACAGCAATGCCACGACTCTCGTTCCCGTGAAGAAGTTGATGAACGACACGTATCCGACAACTTACTCGCTTGAACAGAACTATCCGAATCCGTTCAACAGTCAGACAACGATTCGCTATGAGATCCCGGATGTGCGCGGAAAACTTGTGAAAGTCGCGATTCAAGTGTATAATATCCTTGGCCAGAAAGTGAAGACGCTCGCACGGGGCGAGCAGCCGTCCGGTCGGTATGAAGTGCGATGGGATGCAACGGATGATTCCGGAGCAAAAGTCGCCTCCGGGACCTATATTTACAGGCTTATTGCTAACGATCATCTTGTTGCAAAGAAGATGATTCTCATTAAGTAGCGCAAATGTATCGAGAGAATAGCCGGACCCTTAAGGGCGTGGCTATCCTCTAGTGCAGAATTCCTAAAAATAGGGGGAGAACTAGATGAAAACCATTGCGAAAGCTTCTCTGTTCATTGTTGTTCTTGTCGCGCAATATCCTGTCATGGGACAAACCCAGGAGTTCAGTTTCGACGACGGAGTTGGCGCACAAGTTTTAGCGCTCTCAAAGAACGACACCATCGCAGTCTATTTCAACGGTGCATCAGGTTACATCATCGACAGCGTACGTGTAGCCTTCAACAAAGCGGGAGGAATGACGTTTGGACTCTGGCGCTACACAGGTGTTCCGTCGTCTCCCATCGGCTCTTCAATGACTTCAACTTTCACGATTCCAGTGGCTCAAAGTGATGTTAACTCACCTCCGACAACTGTGGGAACCACAAAATGGGTGAAAAAGGATTTGGCGTCCCTCAACCTGTCGGCAAATCCAAGTTTTGTTGTAGCAGGGATCGTCGATTCCCTCGGCGTACTTGTGTCGAAAGTTCCCGTAACGGGAACGGAACACAGTATCATCTACACAACGGGCCAATGGGCGATCCGCACTACAGGATCCGATGTTTATAGGTGCTTAATCCGCGTCTACGCACATATCCCTGCACCTGTTGGAGTCGAGGTTGTCGAACTTGTACCAAGCTTCTTTCTTCTGAAGCAGAATTACCCCAACCCCTTTAATAGTCAAACGCAGATAGAATATGAAATCCCGGTTGGCACTTCAGGAGCTATAAGTCTTGAAATCTTCAACGTTCTGGGGGAGAAGGTCAAGTCATTTATCCAGGGAGAGCGTGCTCCTGGCCGATACGTTGAACATTGGGACGGAGCAGATGGCAAGGGCGAAAAACTCGGTTCGGGCCTTTATATTTACCGCTTGATCGCGGACGGCCGTATGACATCAAAAAAGATGCTGCTCGTCAAATAATGACGCTGATATGATGCGATGAAATGAGGAAAATGAAAGAATGTCGATAATCCGAATCACGGCCCTCGCATTTCTGTCCTTCGGGATTGGCGCCTGTGGAGTGTTGCCATGGAATTTCTCACCTCGTGGCGAAAAATATCACTACACGTACGCGTTGAAAATGTCGGCAGAAGACAATCCGGCAGTGACCCGGGATCAAGCGAGAATGTCGTTCCAGGACGAAAACCTCAACATTCAATTTTTCTTCGATGATGCTGCGATTCATTTTCGACTCCGGAATCTTTCGGGAGCCAACTTGAACCTGGACCTGGCGAGGAGTTACATCAGCATTGATCAACGTGCCCATCCGGTATGTCATTCCCTCAATTTCTATTCTGACACGATAGTGAGGCCCGCGATTCTTTCTTTACCCCCGCAAGGATACACAGACGAGTATGTAGCGCCGCGGGAAAACATCTATTTCGACGGTTCAAAATGGCGGGAAAAAGACTTGTTCCCTTCCATCGACCGGAATTCGGACACACTCCGGCAAGTGATTCAGCGGCACGTGGGTAAATCGATCGCCGTAGGTTTTCCCGTTGTTGTTGGGCAAACAGAAAGAAGTTATGTCTTTGAGTTTCAAGTGACGGCGGTGGCGCAAATCCCCTGGGAGAATCATCAGCCGCCGAAACGTTCGCCTCCTCCTCCGCAAAAACCGTCTGGAATATTCACGCTTGACCAGGTAACGACCGGAATCGTTGTCGCCGGGTTGCTGGGCTTCTCCGCATACTTGTTGACACTGAGCAAGGACACTCCCGCGGACATAAAATGACAAAATGTTTCGTTTGTACACATCCGCAATTGATTTTCACCGCTCTTCTTTCTATGTTGCTCAACCGTTTTTGATTTTCGACGAGCCGTTTCCGGATGAACACACGGACTTTCTCTGGCTGCAATTCCAGATCTGTGCAGGTTGAATTCATTCACGTTTCTTGCCCGAACCATTGCTCATGATGACTCTCATATGAAGCTTCTTGTCACAGGAGGAAGCGGTCTGGTCGGCCGGTATGTCGTCGAGGATCTTTCCCAAAGCCACACCGTGGAAGTGCTGGATTTGAAGAATCCACGAGGAAATTACAGCTTGTTCCACCGTGCAAACATCCTGAGCCTGTCTTCACTCGTGAAAGTCATAAAGGGCTATGATGTGGTGGTTCATCTTGCCGGCATCCCACATCCCTTGAACGAGCCGCCGGAAAAAGTCTTTCAAGTCAATACCGTTGGTACCTTCAACGTCCTCGAGGCTTGTGCTATCAACAATATTTCCAGGATGATCTTCATGTCCAGCGAATCGACGCTGGGGTTTTCTTTTTCCATTACTCGGATGTGGCCGGAATACGCGCCCATTGACGAGAACCATCCGTTGCGGCCGCAGGACCCATACGGATTGAGCAAGGTTTCATCAGAACTCCTGTGCGCGGCGTATACCCGAACATATGGGATCCAGACGATATGCCTTCGGACGCCCTGGGTGTGGGTTCCTGAAAAAAAGGAACTGGAAACGTATAAACAGTTGA
>CAYNRS010000306.1:0-3669 GCA_964399565.1 uncultured Ignavibacteriaceae bacterium | reverse complement strand
TTGTTAACGATTCAACGGCTGACACGACCTTTACAGCGAACTTCGTCGGCGGCCAGCGGTACTATTGGCGCGTGCGCGGAATGAATGATCTAGGCGCGTCTGCGGTTTCTGCTGTCGATACGTTCACCATCATGACTCCGCCTGGCAGAACGACGCTCGTCTCGCCGGGGAACACCGCGCAGAACGTCATTTCGGATAGCGTCACCTTTGTCTGGAGGCTGGTGAGTAATGCAGCAAGCTACAACCTGCAGGTCTCAACCGTCACTTCGACGAATACGTATTCGACCACGGATACTTCGTACAAGGTCTACGGACTCGCGAGACTCACCAACTACAGCTGGAAGGTTGAGGCCCTCAACGCCGGTGGAACGAGCTACTACACGAGCAGCTTTTCGTTTACGACCGTCGTTGCTAATCCACCGACACCTTTGGCTGGTGTGCCGGCCTCAGGTGCGCTCAATGTGAATCGTCGGACAAGGTTCACATGGAGTCTTGCGTTGAATGCGACGAAGTATCGGGTTCAGGTGGCGACGGATAATTTCCCGGGTGGTTCCGTTACGAATGTTGTGAGGGATACAACCGTGGCGCTTGACTCGGTGATCGTACTTTCAACCCCTCTTACTGCGAGCACAGACTACTACTGGCGTGTCCGTGCAGAAAACCTTGGAGGCGTGAGCGCGTATTCAACCGCCACAATTTTCTCGACGGGCACTCAGCTTGCCGTTGACGAGATTGCAGCGGCGATTCCGAAAGAGTTCACACTCTTCCAGAACTATCCGAACCCGTTCAACCCTTCAACGACGATACGCTATGATATCCCGAAGAGTGCACAGGTCAAGATTGTTATTTACGACGTGCTCGGACGGGCCGTAGCAACTGTTGTCGACGGAATCCTGGATGCGAAAACCTACACTACACAGTGGAATGCATCCGGATTTGGAACTGGTGTTTACTTCCTCAGGATTCATGCGGTACCTCAAGATGGTTCAGAGGCTTATGTTTCTACCAAGAAACTCATTCTGATGAAGTAAGCTTCCTGTGGGAGCATTTGCAGCCCGTCCGTGTCTTGCGGGCGGGCTGCTTTTGTTTTATGGGGTGTAAATGGATTGCGGTGGGAAATTAGTGCTTGGGTGTGATGTTCGATCACACAATCATACCACAGGTTGTAGACTCTAAATCCTGCAAAAACTGTTTTCCTGCGGCTTATTAAGGGTGTCGTCCTCCAATTCAGTTAAGAGCTAGTGAAAATCAAAAACACGTATCGGATGTACGTCCGTACTGTTCTGCTTACGTGCCTTGTCTTGCAGGCAAAGGGTCAGGTAAGGCTTCCGCGTCTCATAAGTGATGGAATGGTCCTGCAACGTGAGAGTAACGTGAGGATATGGGGGTGGGCCTCACCAAATGAACCAGTCCGGGTTTGGTTCCTTGATTCGACGTACGGCACAGCCGCGGGCCCTGCCGGCGAGTGGAGCATCACCCTCTCTGGATTGAGAGCCGGAGGTCCTCATGAGATGTACATCAGTGCAAGCGACAGCGTTACTGTCAAAGATGTTGTCATTGGCGATGTGTGGGTGGGTTCGGGCCAGTCTAACATGGAACTCTCCATGAGGAGAACAAGCCCGATCTATCAGGCTGAGATATCATCCTCTCAGAATCAATTCATCCGCCAATTCCTTGTGCCACAGAGATTCAACTTCCGTGAGCCACAAGTTGATCTACCCGGTGGAAGCTGGAAATCGGCAAATCCGGAAAGCATTATGGATTTTTCTGCCGTGGCGTATTTCTTTGCAAGAGAACTGTATGACAAATACAGAGTTCCCATCGGGCTCATTAATGCAAGTTTGGGCGGTTCTCCGGCCGAAGCCTGGGTGAGCGAAGAAGCGCTCAAATCATTTCCCGCGTACAACGAAGAAGCACAGCGATTCAAGGACAGCACCTTGATGAGGACAATCGAAAAGGAAGATTCGAAGAGAATTCAGACTTGGTACGCCCAGGTGAGGAAGAAGGACGAAGGTTATCGGAACGCTCGACAGCATTGGTATGCTCCTTCCCTGAAGACCTCCAATTGGGCAACAATGAAAATCCCTGGATACTGGGCGGAGACCTCACTCGGACCAGTGAATGGAGTTGTGTGGTTCCGAAAGAATTTCAGAGTCCCCAAATCAATGTTCGGAAAGCCTGTTAAACTCAATTTGGGACGGATTGTCGATGCAGATTCGGTCTTTGTGAATGGGATGTTTGTCGGTACGACAAGTTATCAATATCCGCCGAGGAGATACGAAATCCCTGCCAATGTTCTCAAGACAGGTGACAATGTAATTGCTGTCCGCGTCATCAACAGCGCCGGTCGAGGCGGTTTTGTTCCTGATAAAGCGTACGAAATTGTGGCGGGGGACAAAACGATTGACTTGACAGGTGATTGGCAGTACCGACTTGGCGCAAAGATGGAGCCCTTAGCCAGTCAAACGTTCATTCGGTGGAAACCACTGGGTTTACATAATGCGATGCTTGCACCTCTCTTCAACTATCGCATCAAAGGGGTTATCTGGTATCAAGGGGAATCAAACGCGAATAGAGCGGTTGAGTATCGAGATCTGTTCCCGGCCATGATACGTGATTGGCGCGACCATTGGCGTCAAGGAGATTTTCCATTTCTATTCGTTCAGTTGCCGAATTTTATGGGGCCAAAGAGTGAGCCGTCAGAAAGCAATTGGGCTTTGCTGCGAGAAGCACAGCTGAATGCACTTGCAGTTCCGGTCACAGGAATGGCGGTTGCGATCGATATTGGCGAATGGAATGATATCCATCCATTGAACAAGAAGGATGTCGGAAAACGGTTGTCACTGGCAGCACAAAGAGTTGCTTACGGCGAGAACGATGTTGTCTCCTCTGGTCCGATTTTTCAGTCGATGCGTATAGACTCAAACAAGGTGATTCTGTCATTCGACGGTACTGGAAGCGGTTTAATGGCAAAAGGAGGGGGAGAACTGAAATCCTTTGCTATTGCATCTGCCGATAGGAAATTCGTGTGGGCACATGCAAGGATTGAGGAAAACGCAGTCGTTGCGTGGAGTGATGCCGTCCGAAATCCCGTCGCAGTACGGTATGCTTGGGCGGACAATCCTGAAGGGGCAAATCTCTACAACAGAGAGGGGTTGCCCGCGTCGCCTTTTAGAACAGATAATTGGGATCAATAATGAAAGTTGTTTTTGCTCATTCGAACGTGGCAAAGAGTCTTTTGGTGATCCTTGTTGTGCTCTGTGCGTTGCGCGCTTCGGCACAAATTCAAACCAATGTTCCAGCGCTGAAGGATGTTTACAAAAACGATTTCAATATCGGCTGTTTGCTGTCCTACGCTCACGTCGGATTCTCGACTGATCCGTATGTGCCTGGTCAATCGACCGTTGTTGACACAAACGGCGGGTATCTGATCAAATATCATATGAACTCTATGAGTCCCGGCAATTGGATGAAATCAGTATATATCGTAGATATTGCAGGGAGCGCATCTGCGTACACTGCGGCCGTCGATTCGGCGGCAAAAGATTCCGTGGACATTCACCCTAAAGTCACGTTCAACAGCAATATCACAGCACAGCTCAACTGGGCAAAGAGGCAAGGTTTCACTTTTCGCGGCCATACGCTGGTGTGGCACAACCAAACTCCGGG
>CAYNRS010000305.1:0-3700 GCA_964399565.1 uncultured Ignavibacteriaceae bacterium | reverse complement strand
TGCCTCTGTACCACATTTTATAAACATTTCCGTCTGAAATGACATCTCCGCCATAAACAGCATAGTCGTCCCATGAGCCCGATGGACCAGGTCGAAACACGGGACTTTCAGAGTTTTTTGTCCAAGTTATCCCGTCCGGAGAAGTCGCATATCCTATTTGAAACGCAGGAACTGCATTAGTTCCTGCATACCATATCCGGTAAACTTGGCCGTCGAAGACTACTCTCGGATATCCGGCAAAGCTCTGATCCCACGATCCAAAAAGACCAGGTGAAATGACAGGATTACCTGAATACTTTGTCCAAGTCACGGAGTCCGTGGAAGTGGCAAACCCAATCTGAAGATAATTGGAATTCGGTTTAACACCGTGAAACCACAACTTGAATCCACCAGAGTTGTCAGGACCTACAACAGAGGCCACGATTGCACCGCGTTCATCCCACTCCCCTGCCGCTCCGACATTAATAACGGGGTTTACACTGTTGGCTTTCGTCCAAACAATTCCGTCTGACGAGCTTGCGTAACCAATGCGACCTTTGCCACTCCCATCAGTTCCAAAATACCACATGTGGTAGGTAGAACCGGAGTAAATCACAAAGCCGTGGCCGGAGTTAATTGCATCCCAGGCTCCAGGTCCAAGATTTAGCACCGGATTCGAGCTATGTTTCGTCCACGTCACCCCATCGGGTGATGTTGCATAGCCAATGCGATGCGTACTTCCGCTTATTCCCGTGTACCACATTTTGTAGACTGAGTTCTGGATAATAATTCGGTCGGGCATCACAGCATTTGCCTCCCACGATCCACCTGCGCCGACATTCAGAACAGGGTTTCCCACATACCTAAACCATATGGTTTGGCCAGAGGAAGTAGACATAACAAAGAGCGAAAGCGCGACGACGAAACACAATCTGACCGTTGACATGACAAGCCTCCCTGCTTTTTTAATCGACATGTATCAATGTAAGAAGACCGTCTAACCGAAACATTGCCGCGCATCTAATTGATGAGTCACCATGGTAAGTTCAAATTGATATAGGGCATTCCTTTTTGATCGAACGTTCATTTATTGCTCATCTAAGCAGCAATAGTTTCTTTGTTTCAACGAATCTACCGGCTTGCAATCTATACAGGTATACTCCGCTTGCTCGGCCAGATGCATCCCATTGAGCACTATATGTTCCCGCCCCCAATTCTTCTGACACAAGAGTGTTCACTTCTCTGCCGAGAAGGTCGAAAACCCTTAGTGTCACAAACGAACGACTCGGAATAGAATATTGAATTGTGGTTGATGGGTTAAATGGATTGGGATAGTTCTGACCCAGAGAGTAATCAGGCGGGAGCATTTGACCCACTTCTTCGACAGCACTTAATGGGCTTGTAAAAAATTTGAAAATCTCGGCACTCGCAAAAACATCCATAGTAAGAGGGCGAACCAAGTTAGGAAGAACAAGGCCTGCCCAATTGTGTGCCCCACCCTCTATTTTGTACAGCACTACGGCTTCTCCCGAACTGCAGTTACGATAGGTGATCTTTTGCACTGTGCAACCATCATTCTCATCCAGGTTTGGCAGGTCTTCTATCGTAGCAGTTGCGTTGCATCCGTTGTAGGAACGCCATTTGATGATGGTGGAATCGACTCCCTGCTTGTACGGTGGACTCCCGCCGTACGGTACAGCTGCGTCATTTGTTCCCGCGAAGATAGCCATCGCAACGGGATTTGATGGGGGATTGCTGTAAGCTGTCTTGCTTGGCATCGTCCCGGCCACAGCGGCGACGGCCCTTATACGATTGCTGAAATGTGACGCAAGCCGAAGACTTAGGAATGCGCCGCTCGAGAGACCACAAAGGTAAATCCGCTGATTGTCTGCTTTGTAGTTGGCAATAACCGTATCAATCAATTGAGAAACGAAAACGATATCCTCTGTACCAAGAAGGCTTGCCGCGCCCCCATCCGTCCAACAATTCATAAAAGGCTGTGGGGAAACCAGAACAAATCCAGCAGAATCGGCGATCTGTTGGAGGCCAGTACCTGTACCAAATTCAGATGTTCCTCCGCAGCCCGTAAACGCGATGACGGTCGGAAGTTTCGTCATCGAGGCATAGTTCTTTGGCCGGAAAAGAGAATAGTATCTTGGGATTCCCTGGGAAACAAAGGAGTGATATGTTTGCTGAGCATCTTGGACGTAAGGGGATGAGGTCCCAGTGCTTGACTCAGTTGCGCCGAGGTCGGCTTTTGTGTTCGAGGGAAATGGCCGGGGATTCCCGTAAACATCTTTCGTAGGCATTGTAAGAGTTATCCCGTTGATGACAGCCGAATCCATTCCGGCGCTTATGCATGGGCTCGTCGTAGCGAGCATGTAGAAGATGGAGTCCGAGAATCCCGGATTAACGTTAATAGTGTTTTCGCCGTAGTACGAGCCACGAATGAGATTGTTGTAAGCCCAGGTAGGCCCAATGCCGACAACCTCAGCTCCTTTGCCCGGGTTCCAGAAAATGTTATTCAGCATTCGGAGAGAGCCCTGTGAAACCCTGATGCCGGGTGCACCCCTTGAGGAGTTGAAGACAATTGTGTTGTTTACAAGTCTCACATCTCCCGCCGGGCCGACAAACATCGCTCCGGCATCATCCGAGGTATTGTTTCTGGCAATGATGTTGTTGGTAATGCTTACCGTCGCATTCCAGATTCGTAAGCCGCCGCCGTTGGAGGCTACGGTTGAAAGTGCAGAGTTTTCAAAAATGAAGTTTCCTTCAATTCGAGCCGCGTGTCCCGAGGCAATAGCCCCAGCCTCTGCAGAGGAGCCATGGACTGTGTTCCTTGAGATCACGTTCGATTCGACAATAACAAAGGAAACAGCTCCGGTCTGAGTCGCATCCCAGATACTGATACCTCCTCCTCGAGCATAATTTGCATTGATGGCGCTGTTCTCAGTGATCTTATTACGCACGATTTTTGCTCCTCCAGCCGAAACATCAATTCCACAACCAACAATAAGTCCACCTCGAAGATTTCCCTTTCCACCGCGAATGGTGAGACCCATGAGGAGAGAAGTAGTGTCGGTCCCCGCATCAAGGGTCACGACAGAACCGGAGTCAGGATGGTCTGGGTTGCTCCCATCGATGATTGTCTTCGAAATATGAGATGTATCGCCATCCACCAGGAAAAGACTCGCAAGTATGATCTTTTTCTTGACGACAATGTTTTCGGGGTAGGTGCCTTCCGCCACGATCACCGTATCACCGTTTACAGATACATTGATGGCTGCTTGGATTGTCGATTGATCCTGCGGGACACGAATCAACGTCTGGCCAAAAACCTGACCGATGGTAATGAGCAGAAAAACTGATATCGAATAGGATCGAGTCATTCTTTCCTCCTTTTTTACTTCAACAGCAGCATTTTCTTCGTTTCGATAAACTGGCCAGCCTCGAGCGTGTAGAGGTAGACACCGCTTGGCATTCCTGTTGCGTTCCACCGCACCCTGTAAGTTCCTGCTGATAATTCGTCCGATACCAGCGAGGTAACTCCTCGTCCAAGCATGTCGAAAATCTTTAACGAGACAGATCTCTTTTCCGGCAAAGAGAACTGCATTTCAGTGGTTGGGTTGAATGGGTTCGGATAGTTTTGTCCAAGCCAAAATTTAACAGGAACCATGGACGCATCAACAAGTTCAACCGACGTTGGGACAAACTTGACCTT
>CAYNRS010000304.1:0-3700 GCA_964399565.1 uncultured Ignavibacteriaceae bacterium | reverse complement strand
CGAACAAGCCCGCGTTGCCAGCCGACAAACCGTGCTCGACCTTGGTTGCGGGACTGCGACGCTGACAATGATGATCAAGAAACAGAGTCCTCTTGCCAAAGTGACTGGCTTGGATGGAGATCAGGAAATTCTCGCCCTTGCTCGAAAGAAAGCGTCGAAAGAAGGCCTTGATATTCAGTTTCATAACGCGATGGCATACGAGCTTCCTTATGCTAATGAAACGTTCGATCGCGTGGTTTCAAGCCTTGTGATTCATCATCTTGAAACGAGAAACAAAAAACAGACATTTCGTGAAATCTTCCGCGTTCTAAAAAACAGCGGAGAGTTCCACTTCGCCGATTTCGGCGTCCCGCGAACTTTCATGATGGGTGTTGCTTCGTTGATCGTTCGTCATCTCGAGGAGGCCGGAGATAATATTGAAGGGCGTCTTATAACTCTTATGCGAGACGCTGGATTTACGCATCCGGAAGAAACCAGGTACTTTTCAACGATTTTTGGGACATTGTCTCTTTACCAGGCCAAAAAGGAAATCCACTAATGAAAAATCTATTGCGAATCTCATGTATTGCCATCTTTACTACAGCGATAGGCATCGGTTGTATGCCAATGATGATGATGGACAGCGGATCGGAACACTCAAAAACTGTTCTAGCGTTTGAAAACGTTACAAGTGTCGGCCGCCTTCGTGTAAAGGTCATGATTTCGCCACTAGAAAAAAGAAAGGAATCAACAATCTCAGTAGAACTCACAAACGCAGAAAATGGAAAACCTTTCGGGACGGCATTGGTCCAATGCTTCATTGAACTTATAGCTCAACAATCTCATGAAGGTCATGCAAACACTGAGCAAATGTCCGGTGAGGATTCCCTCCAGGTTGAGCGTTACGAAAAAACTTCTTTCGAGAAAAACATCTTAGACTCCACAGACCCCACCTCACCTCCCCTTCGAGGGGAGGGAAGGAGGGGTCTGCAACGCTGGCTGACCATGGAAACGACTGGACCCGGGACCTTTGGACTTACGTACGTTCCAAAAAAACCGGGAGCCTATCGCATTCAAGTAAAGATTTCTGATGTGGAGGGAGCTAACGTCGCTGAGCCTGTCATTGTTGAAAACATCCGACAAACAGCCGATCATGCAGACACGAGCATGGGGCACGGCATGATGGGTGGATTGGGCGATTACGGAATTGTCGCGGTTGTGGGGATGGTGACGATTATGGCTGTGGCAATGGTTTTCCGTTGGCTCTAATTTTTAGATCATCACCTCCCTTAATAACCAATTAATTCTGAAAGGATTCTAATGAGACGAATTCCGGTCTTCCTGAGTTTTGTGGCTGTTATAGCGGCGATCCCTTTTTCAATGAGCGCACAGGAGCAACGCGCCCCTCGGCAGCAAACAAAAGCAGCGCCATCAGCGGATCAGTACGTTTGCCCGATGCATCCGGATGTCACATCCGACAAACCCGGCAACTGTCTGAAATGCGGGATGGCTCTTGTTCAAAGTACTCCACAAGAAAGGGATTCAGTGCAAAATAACCTTACGCCCACAGAGAGAATTCGAGCGGCAAAGAGAATGCTACAAGCTGCAAAGAGCGAACTCACACGGCAGGGAAAATACAATTGTTGCATTGAGGAGCCTTGCAACCAGTGCGCGCTCGACCACCAGAGTTGCCTCTGTTATGATGACCTCAAAAAAGGTAAACCGGTTTGTCCGGAATGCTTCGGAGGCTGGCAGCGGGGCGAAGGGAGGGACAAAAAACGAAAAGCCTCAGAGGTGAAAACTGAGTTTAGCGGACACAAGAATTGAATTCATTCTTGATCTCACACAGATTCATCCTTATTTTAGGACAGAAAGGAAAAATACTTATGAAATTCACGCTCATTCTCTTAACAATTGGCCTTCTCTTCGTCGGCTGCTCCAAATCTCCTGAAAAGAATCAGGTCAAGTTCGAAACCACGTCCATTAAAGTCGAGACGGCACAATGCGGCAGCTGCGCCAGTGCGATCACGAAAGCACTGAACAACGTCGAGGGTGTTCAGAAAGCTGACGTCGATATCAAAAAGAAAGTTGCGACAGTGATTTTTGCCTCCGATAAGACGAGTCTCTCTCACTTGGAAGAAGCCGTGACGAAGGCGGGATACTCCGCTAACGACAAGAAAGCCGACGCGGCGGCGTATGAAAAGCTGGATGAGTGCTGCAAGGTGGAATAGCTTTTTCAGATTGGTCTCCAGGCAAATGGCCTCGAGAAGCTGTCGGGGCTTTTGACTTTAGCGTCCACCACTTTGCACTTCTACTCGTCGCAAGAAACAATCCGGTCTAGCCTTCTTCGCAAAACCTCGAATCCATGTAGTAGTGCTCTAAAGTGACTCTTTCTCAACGCCCTCCTTGCAAATCTAGTTCTCTGCACTACCTTGCTTTTCTATGGCGTGTTCTTTAGTTTGACTTGCGTCCCGCCGAATAACAATGAAACAAGGAGATGTCAAGCGATAAGATCAAAACGCTTTTAGATTCCGGCCGCGCTGCAATGAATCGTGGTGATTGGCAGGAATCTCTTGCCAAATTCCAGGAAATACGAGACATCGAGGAATCACCAGAGATCCTAGAACTTCTCGGATGGTCGGCCTGGTGGCTGAATAACCCCACTGTGGCCTTCGAAGCTCTGGAAAAAGCGTACCAGATGTTTTGCGATTTGAAAGAAGCTCTCGGCGCTGGTCGAACCGCTGTTTGGCTTGCACGCGCCCGGCTTGAATTTCGAGGAGAACATGCTGTCGCGAGCGGATGGCTCCAACGCGCACGAACGCATCTCGAAGGTCACGAGGACACGCCAGAATTCGGATGGCTTTTGCTGTTTGAGGGCAATCGAGCACTTATGGGCAAGAAAGACACCACCTCGGCCCGAAGAATCGCACGCCAATGCATCGTCCTCGGAAAGACCCTTGGGGAGCCCGACATCGAGATGTGGGGACGAGCTATCGACGGTATGGCTCTTGTCATCGAAGGGGATATCGCCGCCGGTATGCAACAACTCGATGAGGCTGGTGCAATCGGCGTTGGAGGCGAGGCAAAAGACTTGAATGCCATTGCTGCTACATGCTGTTACCTCATAGAAGCCTGCGAGCGTGCAATTGACCACGATCGGGCATCTCAATGGTACGAAAGAACAAAAGAAATCTGCCGCCGATGGCATTTTGGATCGTTGTTTGCTACATGCCAAACACAATATGCAGGCATTTTGATCTCTTCAGGCCGATGGTCGGAAGCAGAAAGTGAGCTCTCTCTCGCAAGGTCGGAGCTTCTTTCTTTTCGGCCTGCGATGACTTCGTTTTGCGACGTTCGAAGAGCTGAACTTCGCCGCCGTCAGGGAAAGTTCGATGAAGCTATGCAACTTTTCTCCTTGATGGAGTGGAACCCAGCCTCCATTCTCGGCCGCGGGTTGATGGCTCTGGACAATGGAGATCCTGCGGCAGCGCTTGAGCTCGCTGAGCGACTTCTACGACGTGTTCCCGCAAACGACCGTATTCCAAGAGTTCCCGGCTTATTGCTCCACCTGCGCGCCAACATTGCCTTGGGGAACCACGAAGGCGCCAGCGCAACGGTTGGAGAGATTCTCCATATTGCACAGGGCGTTCCCATTGATCCTATTAAGGCAGCTGCGTCGCTGGCTGCCAGGGCGGGCGCTGGTGGTGGTGGCCGATAGCAC
>CAYNRS010000303.1:0-3701 GCA_964399565.1 uncultured Ignavibacteriaceae bacterium | reverse complement strand
GCAAGGTCATCGGTGTGGACATGACGCCGGCGATGATCGAACGCGCCGAATCGAACAGGAAAAAACTTGGCTTTGCAAACGTGGAGTTTCGACTGGGAGACATCGAAAATCTTCCCGTGGAATCCAATTCGATCGACGTGGTCGTCAGCAATTGTGTGCTAAACCTCGTCCCGGATAAATCCGAAGCCTTTGCAGAGATTTTTCGCGTCCTGAAACCCGGCGGACGCCTTGCGATATCGGATATCGTGACAAGAGGCGAGCTGCCAAAAAAAGTCCGTACGGCTGCCGAGCTGTACGTCGGGTGCATAGCGGGAGCGATGCCGAAAGATCAGTACATGAAGGTTATTGAAGATTTGGGCTTCGCTGACCCTTTCGTCCAAAAAGAGCACACCATAAACCTTCCGGATGAACTGCTTTTGCAATACATTTCCAAGGAAGAAATCAGCGAATTCAGGGCAAGCAAAAGCGAAGTCCTGAGTATCACCGTAAGCGCGAAAAAACCCTGACAGCTGCGTGAATGGATTCATCGTTGAAAAGGCAACAGCCGGCGACCTGTCCGCCATAAAAGGAATCCTGTCCAACGTTGGGCTTCCGTATGAAGATGTTGGCGAACATCTCGACAATTTCTTCGTGGCGAGGCAGGGGAATGCAGTGATTGGCACGGTTGGCATGGAAGTGTACAACGGCGCTGCATTGCTTCGTTCGCTGGCAGTGGAAGAATCACAGCGTAACAAAGGCATCGCAAAATCCCTCTACAACAAACTTGTCGAACACATCGAGAGTAAAGGGATTCAACAGGTTTCCCTTCTCACGACGACTGCTGAGCAATATTTTGCAAGACTCGGGTTCGAGAAAGTGCGACAGGAGAACATCCCGGCATTCGTTAAAAACACAAAGGAGTATCGGTTGTACTGCCCTTCTCATGCGGTCTGCATGGTGAAAACGATCTGAAAATCTTTGCAGTTCTCGATTTACAATTTCCACGAAATACCGATGAATGGCGTAATGTTCTGTGTCCCGTGCTCGATGTTATCTTGTAAAGGGGTTCCACCGCGCTTCGTATAGTACCGAAGCCTGTATTCCATCCGGACGATGAGGTCGACATCGGATGTTATCTGAACACCTGCCCCGAGTGCCGCGAGCAGGGCAATGGTGGGATGGAAAGAAAACGAGCTTGTCGTATCCCCGGTTGACGAACCCAGGTCTGTTCGCCCTTCGTCATTGCGGGATCCGAACGCACCGTAGCCTCCTTCGACGAAAAGATTTTTCCAATTGAGCCGGACAAATGGCCCGAACCAGACCTCCGAATAATCCCCGCCGACCTTATTTTTGGTGATGGTTTTCCCTTCGCTGTTGAACCCGTCAAACCTGGCCGCAAGCCGATTTCCCCTGTCGAATTGAAAAAACAGCCCTGCGCTGACAAATTCATTCACGCTGTATGTCCCCATCATCACGAGGCCCGCCTGTGTCTCGTTCACAAGCCTTTCGCCGCGTGGATCCCCGATTTCAGCTTTTACTTGTTGCTGAAACGTCGAGAATGTCCCGCCGATGTCAAATCTCCAAAAAGTGGAATCCTGCGCAAAAACAACATGAGATTCACCCATCGCGAAAAAGAAAGCAGAAATGACGAGGAAAAGACGACTTCTTGCATTCACTGTAATTCTCCCAGGCTTAGGATTCGTTGACAACCGCAAAAGCTCTCACCGGAAAAGATCCCATGCCCTGGACCTTCACGGGGACAGCGAAAAACCTGAATTCCTTGTCCGGTAGCGACTGAAGATTGCAGAGATGCTCAACGATGGGGATTTCTGCTCCAAGGAGTATCGAATGAGCCGGACGCGTTCCGTCGCTGGTATCGTCAATGTTGAGGGAATCGATGCCGACAAGCTGAACCCTGGCATCGGCCAGATATTGAGCCGCTCTCCTAGTGAGAAACGGGTTCCCTTCGAAGTACTGATCCGTCCGCCAATGGCGGTCCCAGCCCGTATGCACCAGAATTGCTTTTCCGGTCAATTCACGCCCACGAAAATTCTCAAAATCAATTCCACGACCCCCGTTCACACGAACGATGAGACCTTCCAAGTTGGCCAGCGACGACAAATCAAGCTGGCTGAGATCTTTGCCGTATGCAAATCGGTGGAACGGGGCGTCTACATATGTACCCGTGTTTGCCACCATCTCAATTTTCCCAATCTGAAACTCCGTTCCTTCAGAATAACGGCTTCGCGAATTTTCCCGTGAGAGGTAATCGCAAATAGTGGGCGCCGGAAGGCCCTTGTAAGTGACCATCTCGTGCTCAACCGTATGACTGACGTCAATCAGGCGCATTGAAGTTATTCATGTTTTCTGATTTTCGAAGAACGGAGATAAGTTTCCCAGTTTCCCGAAGAGGTGTGAGTTTTTATTTTTTGCCTGGCCGATGTCCTGAAAAACTAAAACCCTCTCTCCTTAAAAGTCCTCACATGGCTTAGGAGAGGGCACACTCATCGCTTCATCTATGAGGGGTGAGGTCAAAACCAGGAACTGACCTCGCCCTCAGCCTTAACACTTGTCTTCTTCATTTCATAATCGCTTCAGAATCGCGATCGAAACATCGTCCGCCGGTTTTGCCTGGCCGATATATCGGTCGAGTTGCGAAATCAGACTTTCGCCAATCTTATCTGTCGGAAGATTGCCAGCCTGCTGGAGAAAATCCAAAAGTCGTTGTTCGCCAAAGAATTCGCCGCGTTCATTCTGAGCGTCTGTAAGGCCGTCGGAGTACGCAAGAAGAACCTCCTCACTTTTAAGGTCGACGTTGCGTTCTGAGAACGTTCCGTTGGGCAGCAATCCCAGCGCCGCGTCGCCTTTCTCCATTTTTTGAACCTTCGCCTGCCTCACGACGATGGGAGGAAGGTGTCCCGCGTTCACAAAACGAACAGTGTCAGAAGCGGACCGGAATTCGATGTAAAGAAGTGAGGCGAAAAGGTTTGGCAAGCTATCGCGGTTGAAAATGGCGTTCAACTTGCCGGCGAACGCACTCAGAGAAGAAGAGTCCATGACCAGCGCTCTCATCGTTGCCTGCAATTTCGTCATCAGCAGCGCTGCGCGAAGTCCTTTCCCCGCAACATCGCCGACGGCCACACCGAATTTCGACTTGCCGAGAGAAACAAAATCCACCAAATCTCCTCCGACTTCGTTTGCAGACCTCGTAAAAAGCCAGACCCGCCAACCTGGGACCTCGGGATTCCGTGGGGGCATCAGCGCCTTCTGAATTGCCTGTCCGGCCTCAAGCTCTTCCCGCGCCAGCAGCTTGTCTTTGAGCTCCAGCATAAGGATAAAAAGGACAATCAAGCCGGCAAGGACGTTAAAGTTGAAATCCACTCTCACGTTTTCCCCATGGAAACTGAAATTATCCTGAAGGAGCACAAGGAGAAAGGCAAAAGCAAGAAGGAGCCTCCGAGTGGGGCTCAGTTTAAGCAGGAGGCTTTTCAGAATCCACCAGGCAACATGAAACCATGCCTTGATCCGGTTCATCCGTTTCAGCCGCTCCCGCTGCTCCTCACTCAGAATAAACTGTTTCAGGTCCTGATAGTCACGACGAATCGTTTGTCGCAAATCGCCGCGGCGCATGTCATTCAGAAGCGTGCGGCCGAGTTTCGGTTCGTTTTGGTAGGAGTTCTTTCCGTTTTCCATGTCTGTTCCTTCGGATACAGCTTGTACAG
>CAYNRS010000302.1:0-3704 GCA_964399565.1 uncultured Ignavibacteriaceae bacterium | reverse complement strand
GGGTCGCGCGCATGATCATGGCGAACATGGAATTCATGAAAGGGATGCCGGGCCTCAACGGAAAACCGCGAAAGAGGGAAGAAGACCTGGTCCCCTTCCGCGATGTGTATTTCACGAGCATCATACGGGACATACAAGGCCGGAAAATGAGTAAATCCCTTGGCAATTCTCCCGACCCCATTGACGTCATTTCCGAGTACGGGGCGGATGCATTGCGTTTCACCGTGGCTTACCTTTCACCGCTCGGCCAGGACGTTCTTTTTTCAGCAGAGAAATGCGAAATTGGCAGAAACTTTGCAAACAAAATCTGGAACGCCGGGCGCTTCCTTTTGATGAACAAGAAAGAAATCGTGGGCTCTTCGCACGGGAAACATGTCAACGTCCTTCCAACAAAGCATCTCGACCTTGCGGACAAGTGGATTCTTTCGAGACTTCATCATTCGGTCAAAGACTACAACCAGGCTCTCGATGCATTTCACATCAACGAAGCGAGCAAGATTCTCTACGACTTTGTCTGGCACGATTTCTGCGACTGGTATGTCGAACTTGTGAAGACCCGTTTTTATGGTGTCGAATCAAGAAAAGTGAAGCAGGTTGTTGTTCAGCGGGCCATCTGGATATTCGACCAAGCCTTGAGAATGCTGCACCCTTTCATGCCGTTTGTGACAGAGGAGCTCTGGCAGCATCTTGCAGAAAGAGACAGAGCATCCCTTATGCGATCGGATTTTCCGAAAACTGTCAAAAAGTGGATCAATCGGAAGACTGAGGAGGAGATGGATTTCGTGCAGAAGGTTATCGAATCCGTGAGGAATATTCGTGGAGAGAACAACATACCACCTTCGAAAGAGATCAACGTCCATGTGAGGGCGAGTGTGGGAAAGAAAGCCTCCGTTTTCGAATCCTATGATATGTACCTGCGAAAGCTCGCCCGCGTCCAAAAAGTCGAGTTTGTATCAAAGAAGTTTAAACCGCGGTTTTCATCAAGCGCGGTCGTCGATGGCACGGAGATATTTGTGCCCTTGGAAGGCTTGATTGATGTGGAGGTTGAGCGTGGACGTTTGGAAAAAGAAATCGCCCGTCTGGAACAGCTTGCGGAAAACACATCGAGAAAACTCGAGAATCCTCAGTTCGTTGATAAAGCCCCGAAGGATGTTGTCGCGCGAGAGCGCGAGAAACTCGATAGCGTGCGCACGAGTCTGGAAAAGCTGAAAAACAATTTGGAATTACTTACCCTGTCCAAATGAAGAAACTCATTCTCTTTTTGGCCCTCGTTGCCGGCCTTTTTGCCGGGTACATGGACTTCATTTCGAGCGAAGTCTACATTCCCGTTTTGATCGTCCTGGGCTTCGCCTTTATATTCGGGTATCTCCTGCCCTCCATTGCCTGGCGCGTCGCAGTCCTTATTGGCGTCGGCATTCCCCTCGTCATCTTCACTATGTACTATCTGGGCTACGAACCAGCCTTTGTTGAAGAGATGAAGGAGAAAATGCCTGACTTCGACTACAATCTTTCCGAGGCGGTGGAATCTTTCATTGCATTCATACCGTCATTCCTTGGCGCTTATGGAGGCGTCCTCGTCAAAAAGATCCTCACCGGGGCTTTTAAAAAAGCGACTGGCATCGAGCCACCATCAACCTAGGAAACCATGGTTCCGCAGAACACTCTCTACATCGGCGAGCTCCGTTGCAAAGCAACTCACGGTCCGAGCAATGTGGAGCTCGTGACGGATGCGCCGACGGACAATCATGGCCGCGGCGAAAGTTTTTCCCCAACGGACCTCGTTGTGACAGCGCTTTCAACATGCATGATCACGACGGCAGGAATTGCCGCACAACGCGATCGTGTGAGTCTCGATGGAACGAAGGTTTATGCCGAGAAACACATGACAGCCGAGCTTCCGCGCCGGATAGCGAGAATCGTTGTGCGGCTCAATGTCTCTCCCGGCGTTCCCAACGACTACAGACCGAAATTCGAAACCATCTGCCGTACGTGTCCCGTTGCACTGAGCGTCCATCCCGATATCCACATCGACCTGAAGTTCGAGTACCCGGATTAATCCTTCCCCAGGAGGTTCTCATGTCTTTTGGCAAGCTTGTTATTGAAGAAGCCTCAGAAAAAGACGTGTTGCTCATTATGAAATTTATCAAGGGCCTTGCTGAATACGAGCGTCTGGCCGACCGCGTGGTGGCCACAGAAGAAATTCTGAGAGAGACTCTTTTTGGAAAGCGGCAATATGTGGAAGTGTTGATTGCCCGATACGACGACGTGCCGTCCGGTTTCGCGTTGTTCTTTCATAACTACTCCACGTTTCTCGCTCGACCTGGCATTTACCTTGAAGACCTCTTCGTCCTGCCGGAGATGCGCGGAAAAGGAATCGGCAAGGCTCTGCTTGCGAGATTAGCAAAACTCAGCCTCGAAAGAAACTGCAGACGGCTTGAATGGTCTGTGCTGGACTGGAACGAGCCCGCGATTGGATTCTACAAGAAGCTAGGTGCGGAGCCAATGAGCGATTGGACAGTGTTTCGACTAATGGGAGAGGCGTTGGAAAGGTTGGCTGGCCGGTAGGGGCGATTCATGAATCGCCCCTACACCGTTAATTATACGGATTCACGCGCCATTTGATCGAACACCCCAGCGATGGATACTGCGCTCCTTGAATCGATTGGTTCTTCGTTAGTTTCGTAATCGCATCTTTCAATTCTTCGCGTGTTACCCGCGTCTCGTCCTGCCAGTTGTCGTCAATTCGCCCGTGGTACACTAATTCCCGGTCCTTGTTAAAGAGAAAAATATCCGGTGTGCATTGAGCCTTGAACTCAGCGGCAACGCGCTGTGTGTCGTCGATCAAATAGGGAAAATTGATTTTCCAATCTTTCATTTTCTCCTTCATAACCTCGGGCGCGTCTTCAGGATAATTGGGATGAATATTAGGATTGATTCCGACAACGTTTACGCCGTTTGCTGTCGCGTACTCCGCAAGCCGGATGAGTCTTGGCCACACCGCTTTAGCATATGGACAATGATTACAGGTGAAAACGACCAGAATTCCTTTTGACCCTTCGAGCGAATCGCTTTTGTACAATTTCCCATAAGGGTCCTTCAGTGTAAACGCCGGCATTCGTGTTTTCAACGGGATCTCAATCGATTCTATGGCCATCGGTAGACCTCCATGAGCTCGCCTTGATAGAATTGTCCAGGATGGTTACATTGCGAATGTTGCAATGTAGCAAAATTCTGTTTTCGAGACCACTTTATTTCCAGCCAAAGAATCTATGAGAATCCCGCTCACTTTCTCCGCTCTGCTTGTTTCAGCTCTTGTCTCTCATTCTCAACCGAAGGACCTGGAAACGACGGTAACGATGATGGCAAAGATCGGGGCATGCACTTCACCCTCATTCTCGCCTGACGGCAAAACGGTTGCCTTCATCTGGAATGTTACCGGCGTACCTCAAATATGGACTGTCCCTGCGACTGGAGGTTGGCCAAGCCTCGTCACAAGCCTCGACGATCCGGTAGGGTCTGTGAGATGGTCTCCGGACGGCAATTGGCTTGCCTTCTCACTTTCGCCAGGAGGAGGTATGAACCAGCAGGTGTACATTGTCCGGCCGAACGGAACAGAGATCTGGAGAATCACCGACGGCGGGAAAGAAAACAACTGGTTGGGAGGATGGGCACATGATGGGAGTTTTTTGACGCTGGCATCGAAC
>CAYNRS010000301.1:0-3713 GCA_964399565.1 uncultured Ignavibacteriaceae bacterium | reverse complement strand
GTCCGGCCGTTATTGAACGGACTTTTGCTCTCGATGAGATTCCTGTGTATGTCAAAGCGGGCGCAATCCTCCCAATGCAATCAAAAGACCAGAAGAAACCCACAAACACGGTGGATCCTCTCATCCTCACTTTCCTTCCCGGTACGTCTGGAACAACAAATGTTTACGAAGACGACGGAAATTCTTCATTGTACACCGACAAGGCCTTTGCCTTTACGCCTGTCCAAGCAGAATGGAAGGATTCGTCAGTGTCTCTGGAGATAGGGCCTACAAAAGGCCGGTTCGCTGGTATGATGACCAAACGTGGATACACGGTTCAACTCAGGAACACGTGGCCCCCGAGACGAGTCGAATTTGCGGAGAAACCAATAGCTTACTCGGATGATTCGTCAAAACCCGGATGGTACTTTGACGGTAGCACTCTCACGACAACAATCACGCTGCCGCCATCTGATATCCGCAAGAGAATCACTGTGAATATTGCCTTCCCCTCCTCCGTTCAATCACCCTTGCTTGATGGCGTTCCTGGTATCATTCGTAGACTCACAACTGCCACAAGCATACTCAACGGACTTTGGACAAAGGATTGGTCTCCTGATGTCATGATTGAAGCTGCAATGACTGGAACAAGACTAACGCTGGCTGTACCAAAAGGAAAATTTCAAGACATCGAAAATGATTTGCGAACAATTCGAGAAACGCTGCCAAAGCTGCCTGAATTAATACGTCCTCTTGAAGGCGATGAGCGCATCAAGACCCGAGCATTGAACCATCTAAGAGAAGTGCTTAATAAAGAACGATAGAATCAAAGAAGCAGACTTCATGAACACTATTGGATTATCGCTCGTTGACTGGCTCATCATCGTAATCTATTTTGGCTTCGTTTTGGGGATCGGTGTTTATCTCCGAAAATACGCTCTCAGTCAGGACGATTTCTTTCTTGCCGGAAGGAAGAACTCTTCCTGGGTGGCGGGCCTTGCGTTTCTCTCGGCCAATCTTGGCGCCTTGGAACTGCTTGGAATGACGGGCAACACCTTCAAGTATGGCATGTACGTCGCCCATTTTTATTGGATTGGTGCGATTCCAGCAATGCTCTTCCTCGGCATCTATATGATGCCGTTTTACTATAGCAGCAAGATCAAGTCCGTCCCAGGTTATCTGAAGCTAAGATTTGATGAAAAGACTCGCGTGCTTAATGGAATTGCATTCGCCGTCATGACATTGCTCGTCTCCGGCATCAATCTCTACGCGATGGCACTGGTGCTTCACACCTTCCTCGGCTGGAATTGGGATGTGAGCATGTGGATTTCCGCGGCGACGGTCGGTGTCTACGTGACGCTTTCCGGGTTGATGTCTGCCATATTCACGGAGATCATTCAGTTTTTCCTCATCTGGTCTGGATTATTCCTCGTCTCCATTCTGGGCATAGTCGAAATCGGCAGCATCGGTGATATTTTCAGACGCGTTGACGAACTCTATCAAAGTGTCTCTTACACGACGTTGTGGTCGAGCAGCGGGAACCCTGCCCAAAACGGCATGATGATTACCTGGGCCGGAATTGTCCTTGGGCTTGGTTTCGTTCTCTCGTTCGGATATTGGACGACCGATTTTCTCGTGGTCCAACGCGCATTCTCTGCCAAAGACCTGCGGTCGGCGAGAATGACTCCCATCCTTGCGTCGTTTTTCAAAATGGCCGTGCCTTTCATTGTCATTCTCACCGGGCTCATTGCGATTGTCCTGGCCAACGATACAAACAGCGGTTTCGCTCTGCTCAAGGATGGAAACCAGGTAAACTATGATTCGGCGCTCCCACTCCTTATCCAACGATACTATCCCGCCGGATTGGTCGGACTTGGGATCACGGCTCTTCTGGCCGGATTCATGGCGGGTCAAGCGGGGAACATTAGCGCGTTCAACACTGTATGGACGTTCGACATCTACCAGTCTGTTCTCAAGAAAGATGCTTCGGATTCGCATCTCGTTTGGATGGGCCGTGCGGCTACAATCGTAGGAATTCTGATAAGTGTTGTGACCGCTTACTGGGCAAAGAGTTTTCCCAGCATCATGGACTACATGCAAGCGATTTTCTCATGGGTCAACGCTCCACTCTTTGCCACGATGCTTCTAGGAATGTTCCTGTGGTGGATTACTCCCAATGGCGCCTTCTGGGGACTTGTTGCCGGAATGGTCTCTTCGTTTTCTCTGTGGATGGGAGTCAAGTTTCATTGGTTCGACGAAGGAATCATCACGATGTCCAATGTTCAAAGCGATATGGCTGCCAATTTCTGGCGTGCGTGGTGGGCGTGGCTCATTTGCGCTACGGTTACCGTCGTTGTCAGCGCATTTACAGAGAAGAGGCCAAAACAGGAGTTGGTTGGTTTGGTAAAAGGATTAACCGAAGAAACACTTCATCGCGGCATTCCGTTCGTGAAGCGGCCTGAGATGTACGCCCTGATTTCGTTTGCCTTGCTCATTATTCTCAATATTTGGTTTTGGTAGCCTAGGAGGGTGTCATGAATGAACAACGTATGAAACCTATTTGGTACTTCGTTGGCTTGATGTTGCTCGTGATGGGATTCCTCGTTACCACCACCGGCATTGTTCAGTATATCAATCCTCCCGAAACCAAAACAATTCTCGGCGAAACCCATCCGAACATCTGGTGGGGTCTCATCATGGTCATTTTTGGAGGCATCCTGTATCTCAAAACACGAAAAAAACGAGCTTGAATATGGCATGACTCTCGCCGGGCATGTCAGAAAGGAATTCACAAAACGCTTTTCCGGGGAACCGCTGCTCATTCGGTCGCCTGGAAGAGTCAACCTTATTGGAGAACACACCGATTACAACGACGGCTTCGTCTTGCCCGCCACAATCGACAATGCAATATACTTTGCCATATCTGCCCGCAAGGACCAACAATGCAGGTTGTATGCACTCGACAAAGGGGAAGGTCATGAGTTCATATGTTCTGCTCCAGTGTTCTCTGAAAAACAGTGGCCGAACTACCTCTTGGGCATTGTCGATCAGCTCACCAAGGCGGGCCACACCGTAGGAGGTTTCGATTGCCTTTTCTCCGGCGATATCCCCATCGGCGCCGGGTTGTCATCTTCAGCTGCTCTCGAAACGGGATTCGCATTTGGCCTCAACGAACTTTTTGGCCTGAAGCTTGACCGGCTTACGATTGTCAAACTCGCTCAGAAGTCCGAGAACGAGTTTGTCGGGGTTCGCTGCGGCATTATGGATCAATTTGTGAATGTTTTCGGACGCAAGAATACCCTCCTGCGCATTGACTGCCGCTCTCTCCAGTTCGCCTACATCGATTTCGACGTTGACGGAAACATTATCCTCTTTGATACGCGCGTGTCACGCTCTCTGGCTTCTTCTGAGTACAACAAACGGAGAGAAGAATGTACCGAAGGCGTTCAGGCTCTGCGAAAGAAATTTCCTCGCGTCACGCACTTACGCGACGTGACAATGGAAATGCTGAATGCAATACGACATGACATTCCGGCAACCATCTATCGACGGTGCAAATATGCTATTGAAGAGAATGACAGGCTGTTGAACGCGTGCGAGGATTTGAAGAGAAAGGATTTGAAAGCATTCGGTCAACGTATGCTTGCCACGCACAAAGGATTGAGCCAAGAGTACGAGGTAAGCTGTAAAGAATTGGATTATCTTGTAGAGCTGACATCCGATATTCCTGAAGT
>CAYNRS010000300.1:0-3713 GCA_964399565.1 uncultured Ignavibacteriaceae bacterium | reverse complement strand
ATTGATTCTCGCCTGTTTTGACCGGAATTCAATCCTTCCTTTCAACGATTCAAAAATGGAGGTTCGTGATATGCCGTTCATATCCCACTTCATCAAAGCGTCTTCTCCGCGGAAGACGAGTGACGGTGTTTGAAGTTCGAGGCTGCCGGCTATCTCACCGCTCGTCTCCATGTTATCCACATTTCCTCCCAGTTTCCCTGATGCGGCCAATTGACCTTTCAACCTCTGATGTGTAAAGACGCCGAGGGGAAAGAGGTCGCGTATCGTTGCTTTGAAAGACGCGTTGACGGAATCCCGGCTGGTTCCTGCGGCCATTTGAAACATCGGCACATTGGAAACCTGAGACGGTATAAACGACCTTAACGAATCAAGGTTGCTCACGCGGTGAGCAATCGCCTTTCCGATTATTTGAACGGCTGCAGTCACGTTTGTGAAAAACGATCCCACACTGAATTTCCCCTCAACATCAAGGTCGGCGACGTCAGAAGCCAGATTGAACGTTTGCACCGAAGTGTCACGGGTGTCGTATCGAATGTTCGCCGCGGCGCTGTCGAACTTCTCTTTATTGAAGGATGAACGAACGAATTTCACGTCCATCATTGCGCGTAACCTCTTCGCGTCGAACCAACTTCCCTCGGCGGCAAGCTGAAAAGTGAGATCGCTCTCATAGGTCGGGTCTTTCAGAACCTGACCAAGGTCAAACGACCCTACCCGACCATTGAGCAGAAACGATGTGGAGTCCCTTCGCAAATGCATGCGCCCCGAAATATCATAGCTTGCTGTTCCTACATGGGTGGTTGTGTGAAGGCGGGCAAGCCCATCGTTCAAATCGAGAACAGTGACTGAACGATGAATCGGGATATCGGAAATTGACGACGAGTCAATTTCCATCCGGGAGACGGCAGACATTGTGCGAACCTCTGTTCCAGCGCCATCCGCTGTTATGCGCGCGTTGAGAGAACTGCGGAGCTTGTCATCCTTCAAAATAATTCCAAGGTCGACGCTTCTGGCATTGAGAACAACTTTATAGGCAGGGACTTTTCCCAAGCGCATGGAGCCGTCGAGCTCGACCTCGCCGGCATCCGTTGCTCCTTTGAGGTTAACCGTAAAATCATCTGCCTTTCCGTTAAAAACGAGGTTGTACCTGACATCCCCAAGGAACTGCAGCTTCGGAAGGTCTAGTCCCGGCGTGAAGTCCTCGAAGTCAGCAAACGAAAGCTTGTTACCTATGCTCGCAAGTTCCAGTTGAAGCTTCTGGGGAGCATGCAGATTCGAAATCGTACCTCGGAGATGAAGGATGGAACGTGGAGTCCTGACCGTTATGGCTTCAACGCCGAGCGTTCGAAGTGTCCCCTCCGCTTTCACATCAAGAGAGAAGATCCGGTCGAGAAAGTTCACATAGGGGTAAAGCACCTGCTTGAGTTCCCGCGCGTCCAGCTGTTCTGCTTCCAGGGCCACTTTCAGCGGAGCCTTCTCAAGCTCCTCGAGTGTTTTTGCCTTTGTTATGTTCACATCCTTAAGTTGTGCTTCGAGTTTGAAAGTTGAATTCCTCGTTTGGAAGAGAAGGTTACTTATTGAGGCGAGTGATGGGGAGAGTGTAAAATCCCCGTTAAATCTGGCCAATTTGAACCGGGGTTTTCGGGACTCAAAAGACAATTTCCGGACGGCTACAAAAGTAACTTCGGGATCAATCCTTGCTCCTGCTTCGAGCTGGACAGATTCCAGGTTGAAAGACGCATAATCGATTGCGCCGAGGGGCGGCAGCGAGTCTGTTCCCAGTGTTCGTGCCTGGAGCGTGAGAGAGTCGATGAAAAATATCCGGGCGTCCTTAAGCTCTGCATTCCTTACTTCTACGATTGTCCTTGAGGTCGTTGTGTCGGCTCGCGATTTCATGAGTTCGCGAACACTCCACGATCCGTCCAATGACCGCCACAGATGGATCTCAGGATTGATGAAAGCAATATGAGAAATGGAGATTCGCCCCAAAAGCAGCCCGGCCGGGTTGTACCTCGCTTCCACCCTTTCTGCTGAGAACACCGTCGTGGAGTCTTTTTTCACGGCGACGTTATACAGGCGCGCCCGTGTGAGGAGATTTCCCTCCAGTCTGTCGAATTGCACGGTTGCATTGATGTATTCGGGGTAGGAGGCGAGGATGACTTCACGCAGGTACGCCCGAAAATATCTCGTTTGGGTGAATCCCAGAACAGCGATAACGAGAAAAAGCACCGTGACGCCGAAGTAAAACGCTATCCGTAAGTATCTTCTCACGACAAGATTACCCTGAGTGAAGCGTACATCGTTGTCTACTGCTGGAGGGCGGCAGCCCGGGAGATTTTTTCAATGATGCGGGAGGTGGAGCGATGAGGAAGGAATTCAATGGTCTTCACTGAACCGCCCGCGGCCTCAACGACATCTCTTCCCACGACCTTTTCCAGCGGCCAGTCGGCTCCCTTCACTAAAATATCTGGAACGAGTTGTGAAATAATGTTGTAGGGTGTATCTTCATCGAACACGCAAACATAATCAACAGATGCAAGGGCTGCCAGAACATGCGTCCTGTCCTCGACATCAACTATTGGACGGCCATCCCCCTTGATTCGTTTCACTGAAGCGTCCGAGTTGACGCCAACAATCAGCACGTCGCCAAGAGCCTTTGCGTTCGCAAGGTATTCCACATGCCCCCGATGGAGGATGTCGAAACAGCCGTTGGTAAAAACAACCTTTTTGCGCGAGTTTTTCAGGTCTTTCCTGATGCGAAGAAGCTCTTTGAGCGTGGCCACTTTTCCCATCGTCACGGCTTGTGATTTGTCAGGTTGAAGGCAGTGTCAAACAATATGCGCTTGTCCACGGGCACGATTCCTACTTCACCGCAAACGATGCCCCCCGCAACATTTGCCATGTTTGCCGCTTCTGTTATATTGCCGCCGGCCGCAAGCACCATGGTCATCGTGGAAACCACCGTATCTCCGGCCCCTGATACGTCGGAAACCTTGATTGCCCGTGTCGGAATATGAGTCACTCTATCTTCTTTTTCAAATAACGCCATTCCCTGCTCGCCCAGCGTAAGAAGAACATTCTCTGCCTGGATTCTCCTGAGCACCTCCTTGCCCGCCCAATCGATGGTTTCCTGATTGTTGAGCCTGCAACTGAGCGCTTCCTCTGTTTCCTTGCGATTTGGCTTGAAGACCGTTACGTTCTTGTACTCAAAGAAGTTGTGAAATTTTGGGTCCACGGCAACAGTTTTTCGATTCTCCTTCGCAAGCGCTATGACTTCCTCGATGAGGTGTTTCGTCAACACGCCCTTGTTGTAATCTTGCAGGATCACACCGTCAAGATTCCTGATGTTCTTACGCAGAATATCCAGGAGCTTGTCGGCAATCTGAGATGTGATGTCCTGCTTTGTCTCGTGGTCAATTCGAACGACATGCTGATGATGAGCAAGCACCCGCGTCTTGACAGTGGTGTGACGGGAGGAATCAACCACCAGGCCGTTCGTCGGGAACCCGTTCTCTTCTATGATCTTCTTGAGGATCCCTCCTCCATCATCGCTCCCGATAACACCGACCATCAACGGTATTCCGCCAAGAGAAGCTACGTTATTTGCCACATTTGCCGCGCCCCCAAGGCGAGTCGACTCTGATTCGACTTCGACAACGGGCACCGGAGCCTCCGGCGAGATTCTGCCGACACTCCCCCAGTAGTAGCGGTCGAGC
>CAYNRS010000299.1:0-3717 GCA_964399565.1 uncultured Ignavibacteriaceae bacterium | reverse complement strand
GCACTCTGCAAAAACAACCTCTTGCCTCCGAGTGAACGACGGATGATTGATGGTTGGTTGGATGCATCGATTTTGAACGTGACCTTGTCAGGGATAACCGAAGCAGTCATGAGCCTGACGTTTGTCAATATCAGGTCGTTGCCAAAAGAAAGCTTGACGAGGATTTTCAAATATACCTGGCCATTCATAAGGCGAGCAACGATCAGTTTGTATTCTCTCAACTTCTCATTATATTTTCTCCATGTTTACTCTCTGGAAACACATCCTACGCGCGCACTTTGCACCGTTCGTTTTTTCTGTCGTCGTGCTGATGTTCATTTTCATGCTTCAATTTATCATGAAATTTCTCGATCAGCTTGCAGGAAAGGGACTCAGCGCTGCGGTCATCATGGAGTTTATTGCACTAAACCTCGCCTGGATGCTCGTACTGGCCGTTCCCATGTCCGTCCTGGTGGCCACGCTCATGGCCTTCGGCAACATGTCTTCTCATAATGAGGTTACTGCCATTCGGGCAAGCGGAGTCAGCCTCTACAAAATGATTGCCCCCGTTTTTCTTGTTACTGCCCTTCTCTCTCTCGCGCTTCTGCGTTTCAACAACGATGTTCTCCCGGATGCCAACCATCGCGCAAAAGCTCTGACGACAGACATCTACCGGAAGAAACCTACGCTCAGCATGATTCCGGGGTTGTTTTCACAAGACCTGCCGGGATACAGCATGCTTGTCCGGAAAACATTTGAGACCTCCAACGACCTCGAGGGCGTCACGATATTCGATTACAATAAGGCGGACAAAACCGTCACTGTCACAGCCGAACGGGGTAAAATCTCCTTTTCTCCGGACTATCGAAAACTCGTCATGGATTTGACCGACGGCGAGATCCACGAACTCACAAAGCCGGATTACAAACTTTACAGACGGGTCAAGTTCCAGAAACACCGCATTGCGATGAATTCGGAAGGGTTTACCTTTCAACGTTCACAGGTTGGCATTTATTCACGCGGCGACCGCGAACTCAGCGCCAACGCGATGCAAGCCATTGTCGATAGCCTGCAAAAACTTCGCGAAGAATCGCTCGGACGCATCCACGCAGCAATCCAGCGAAACCTCGATGAAGTGTTTTCTGCCTCTCAACTCTCACCACCGTCTCCCTCCAGCCAGCAAGAACCCGTTGGCGCGTCATTGAGTCGAGTCGCAGCATTCGCAAACTCACTCCGACCCGAACACGAACACCTTGGATACCTCGAACGCCAGAGTCGCGAATACCGAGTCGAAATTCACAAAAAATACGCCATCCCCGTTGCATGCCTGGTGTTTGTTCTGATCGGAGCTCCACTCGGCATTATGGCTCGACGAGGAACGTTTGGAACAGCGGCAAGCCTGAGCCTTGGATTCTTTTTGCTCTACTGGGTTTGTCTTATAGGCGGAGAACGACTTGGGGATCGTGGTATTATCGAGCCATGGATGGGAATGTGGGCGGCCAACATCGTGCTGGGAATACTTGGACTTTACCTGACCATTCGTTCAGCCCGCGAAAACCTCATGATCGATTGGGCTGTGTTTGACCGTTTCATTCCCAAACGATGGCGGGCGGACATCCAGGCCGCCGAGGCGACATGACGATTCTCGACCGTTATATCGTTCGGCAGTTTCTTCTCTCCTTTTTTTTCGGGCTCCTCGCCTTTCTGGTCATTTTCCTCGTTATCGACATGATGGAGAAGCTGGACGATTTCATCGATGCCAATGTGCCGGCCGAGACCATAGTGGAATACTACGTTGCGTTCACTCCGGAAATCATCAAGCTGATGACTCCAGTGGCAATGCTTCTGGGCGCATTGTTTGTCGTCGGGAGGCTTTCCGGACAAAACGAGTTATCCGCGATGAAATCGAGCGGAGTGAGTCTGTACCGCCTGCTCGTGCCTTTTGTTGCCGTTGCGTTTGTTGTGAGCGGGGCTTCCGTCTATCTCAACGGATGGATTCTTCCGTACGCCAATCAAAAGAAATTCTACATTGAACGAAGGTATCTGCACACCTCCTATGAAGCCACGAGCAGGTCCAACATGTTTTTTCAGGAAGGACGCACTCGGATCATTTCCGTCGGTTTCTACGACACGCAAACAAAAACGGCGACCAATGTGAGTATCGAGGATTTCTCTAACACGAACCTGACGATTCTCACTAACCGCTACGATGTGCGACAAATGCAATGGAGGAAACCTTCAGAAAATGAGGATGAACAGTGGGTTCTTTCAAAGGGCGTGAGGAGATCGATCGCGGGAAATAATCAGGTGGTCGAATCGTTCGACCAACTGCCAATGGGAAAGCTGGCCATTTCACCCACAGACATTGAAAAGAAGCAGCGCAAACCCGATGAAATGGATTACTACGAATTGAAGGAATTCATTGCGAACCAGGAGCGTGCCGGCCAGGATGTCGCAAGGTGGCTCGTGGATTTCTACAGCAAAGTTTCGTTTCCGTTTGCGAGTGTGATCATGGTTCTCTTCGGGGTTCCTTTTGCCTCAGCCCGACCTCGCACCGGAGCAGCCGTCGGCTTCGGCATTTGCGTTGCAGTGACCTTCATTTATCTCGCTTTCATGAAAATGAGTCAGGTGTTTGGCTACAACGGAGACTTGAACCCGTTGTTCACGGCCTGGCTCGCCAACTTGATTTTCCTCGTCGTGGGGATTTTCAACCTGATGCGTGTGCAAAAGTAGCCCGCGTGGCTTAGGAGCATAGCTCCTTCGCAACAGGTTCAAAAACAAAACGGGTTGGGAGGGAGCTTTGCTCCCGACCAACCCGTGCCTACTTTATCAGCAGCAACTGCTGCGAAGGGCTCCACCGCCTCGCCTTCTTTCTTGGAGGCGGGGTCCATCGCACGAGCCAACCTAGACACCCGTCGCGAGACATCGCGGGCAAGCCGGACTCCGTCTCCGAGATTCGTCGGGGAAGACGGAGCCCGTCTCTACTTCATCAACATTCATCCTCCAAAGCGTCAGCGAAGGAGGACCATTTTGCGCATCGTTTGCTGCTTGCCGGATTCGAGTTTTGCAAAATACAATCCGCTGGGCAGGTGCGACGCCTCAAACTTCACCTGATGCAACCTCCCTGGTTGAGCTTCGCCGTCAAACAACGTTGCGACTTCCTGGCCTAGCATGTTATACACACGCAGGGACGCAAGGCCATTCGTTTCCACCGTAAACTCAATCGTTGTCGACGGGTTGAACGGATTGGGATAATTCGGCTCAAGCGCAAACTTTTTTGTTACTTCGATTGCCACTTCAGCGTTCCCGTGGTACGTTGACGCGCCGTTGAGGTCGATCTGTTTGATCCGATACGCGTAGCGCCCCGCGGGGAGGTTCGCGTCGACGTAGGTGTAACTTCGCGCCGATGAACTCGTTCCTGCCCCCGGAACAAAACCGACCCTGGACCAGTTTCCGGAACCAACGCTGCGTCGCTCGATGTCAAAGCCATAGTTGTTTGTCTCGCTGGCCGTTGACCAATGAATCTCCGCAGCACTCCTGGACGCATATGCGCTGAACGAAGCGAACTGAACAGGCACGGCCCCTTCGTAGATAATGGTGCCCGAACCTGTCACCGTGCCATCATTCTGAAACGTACCGTTGATGGTCAATGTGCTGCCGCTATCGAGCGTGAGTGTCGCGGTGCTGTCGATGCTCAGCGATCCTGAAGACAACGTTACCGAACAACCAGAACTGATT
>CAYNRS010000298.1:0-3726 GCA_964399565.1 uncultured Ignavibacteriaceae bacterium | reverse complement strand
GTAGCAAGTAGTATCCGATTGATACCCCGCGTACATCTTTCCATAGAAAGTGACTCGGCATATTCTGTCTGATTCGATTGGTTCCAGCCCGGTTTCTACCTGGCGACAACTTACTCCCGTAACGCCTGGACGACGATGATGCCTCACATGAGTTTCGACAAAATCGGCGGGCGGTTCAATATCGTCATCACAGTAAATAATCAAATCTCCTGACGCCGCCCTCAGTCCAACATTCTTGGCAATTGACCGATTTGCAATGGAGGTCCGAATGATGCGAAGCCTTCTTCCGAGGGAATCGTATGCTTTTCGTTTCCTCACCGTGATTTGATCGCTTTGGTCGACGACAATAACTTCATAATTCCTGTGCGTCTGTTTTTCTAATTTCTTCAAAAGAGCAAAAAGGCAAGCTTCCCGATTGCATGTCGGAATAATGACCGAAACCTTAGGTTCGTGCGCCAGCGTCACATGTTCTCGGCCATCGACAATCGAATTATATTTTAACTCAGCAATTTTCAATCTTTCAGCCAGGCTCCCCTGCGATGCTTTTATCCGCTCCAGCAATCTTGATGATTTCAATGCAACAATCTTGAGCTTCAAGATTGTGACAAGCCCTCTTTTCAACCAGACGGCCCGCCGGAGTGCATGCCGTTCGTAGAACCGAATCATGTTTTTGTTGAATTCCGAGGCATGGCGAGAGACAGTTTGCCCAAAGCTCGCGCTGCCTTTATGATAGACAGTTGCGTCGGGGACATGAACGACTCGCATTCCACTTTTTGCAAAGCGAACGGAAATGTCTGCATCTTCATAGAAAAACGTAAACCCTTCATCGAATCCACCGACATCAAGAAAGAACGATCGCCGGATCATCATAAAAGCGCCCTCGACGAAGGGGACGTCGAAAGACAGTGGCGTCGAGTGAAACTTCGCTTCGACATCCCGCCAGGAGCCGCGAAATGCCTTTGGAATAACCTCAAGAAACAATGCTCGCGTAATAGTTGTCGTGGAGAATCGTGTCGTATTTTTTCCAGCCGCGTCGCAGAGTTTGGGGCCGGCCAAGGCAACCTTCGGATCAGTTGTGAAAACCTCCGATAGTTTTTCCAAACTGCCTGGTTGAGGAAAGGCGTCTGCATTTGAAATGACGACAAGCGGGTTTTTGATATGCCTCATTGCTGTGTTCACGGCCCTGCCGTATCCCGAATTCTCGTTCTGTACTAGCACTTTGACATTTGGGAATCTTCGTCGAACAGATTTTACGGAATCATCTGTCGAGCCTTGATCGACGACAATGATGTTCCGAGGCGAGACTTTCTCGTCGAGAAAAGACTGGACACACGCGAGGGCATTCTCCATGGTATTCCAATTCACAATGATGACACCAATATCGGTCATTATGATTTCACTACACGAAGCAGCCTGCGTCGTTTCAGCTCCGCTACTACGTCATCGACGCTAATATTTGTCAGACAGTAAGGTTCAGGAAAAGGACACTTCCAATTGCATTCAAAACACGGGAGTTTGTGGGAAACGATGCGAACGCTTCCATACGGAAAATACCTTGTGAAATGACCTCCACCCAGTATTCCCAAAGCGGGTGTTCCCAGACAAGCGGCAATATGCAACAGGCCGGATTCATTCCCGATAAAGAGTTTTGCGGATGCTATCAATTGAACAATTGCTGGAAGGGATTCCCCGTCAATAATCCTCGGTCTGACCTTCATTCGCTCAGCTACAGTTCCCAGGAGTTTTCCTTCATTCTCGCTGCCCGTGAGAACTGGTTGCCATCCTGTGTTCTCCGCCACAATGGCGCCCAAAATGGAGAATCTTTCGGCGGGCCAACGACGAAGAGGGGAACTTCCTCCTACGCCTATAATGAAATACGGACCCACCGATGGCGCACGAGAACTTGTGTCTTTCAATTGTAACGACACGCGAAAGTTCGATGGAGAAGGAATCCTATCAACGCCGATTCTCTTGAGAAGCGCACGGTATTTTACGTCCTCAGAAACATGATCGCTCGTTTCAATCACCGTGGAGTAAAGTCGGTCATTCGTCCTTCGCGTGGCTGGATGAATGATCTCGTCGTTACCTTGGAATGCAATCGTCTCTTTGGCCCCTGAGAGCAGAGTCATTTCATCGCCGATGTGTTGCCGGTGATAACTACAATAGACTGCGGTCGTCGGACGCAGAGATCGTATCCGATTCAGCACGATGATTCGATAAAGATAATTCCAACGATAGTTGATATACTGAAAGAATCGAACCTGTCTGAAGGGCGGGAATAATTCCGCCAAGCCTTTGCATTCTTCGCGACACAATAAGTACACCTTGTGATCCGGAAACCCCTGCGCAAACGCTCGAACATATCTTTCGAAGTAGACAAGATCCCCGATACCGTCGGTACGAACAAGCAGAAGCCTCTTCTCCTGAACAGCTCCGCGGATGAAAAGGCGACGGAGAGTTTCGAAAAATAGGCGGTCTATCAGCCTTTTCAATATTCTCAAGACTCCCAAGCGCGTTGGCCCCCCACAGTACAACTAGAAATGAAATCATCGAAACCAATTGAAATCTGGTGGGCGACAAAACCCGGACATTTCACCAGCTCCTGCAATACGTTATTGAAATGCATAAATATGAAAACCATCTTTCGAGCTGGCAAGGACGATGTGTTTCTTAAGTTCTTTCACACTCTGGATGCGACCGATGTTGACCGTCGCTCGTGAAGAAGTTAAAAAGATTCTGGGAGAAACAAACAACGGCTAGTAAGAGAAGGGCAGCGACGGGTAAAATGCGTTTCCGCGATGGCACAAAAACTATGGACTGAGTTTTCCTTGATTGCGTGATAATCCGAAAGAAATTTGCCTGACTATTCTGTACAAGAAAAGGGGATTGCCGATGAGATACCGCCTCCAGAGTCTAGTGGGCTCCTGGAGAAGCCGATACAACCATTCAAATCCTATCCTGCTAATAAACTCGGGTGGTCTTTCCCGAACCCCCGCAAGAAAATCAAACAAGCCACCCGCCGACCACGCAACCTTCACATTCAGAGAGGCGATGTTCTTTTGAATCCACTTTTCCTGAATTGGCATCCCCATACCAACAAACAGAATGTCCGGCTTTAGTTTGTTGATCTGGGAAACAACATCTATTCCGTTGAATATGGGAAAGAAACCGTGATGCCATCCGAGGATGTTCAACTCCGGGTGCACCTTCCTGACGTTCTGAACAGCCTTTTCAATGATTTCAGGTTTTGTCCCCAGGAAGTAAACACTCGTGCCATTATTTTCGAAATGCTCACACAGGAGATTCCAGTGGTCCGCCAAAGTAAATCGGATTGGTATGCGCTCTCCCAGCAACAAGGAACCGAGGCGAACTCCATTCCCATCGCAATAATTCAAAAGCGAGTGGCGAAGATAGTTCAAGAACCACTCTTGCTCGTGCGCAAGATTAACGGTGTGGATGTTAACATATCCAATCCATCCCTTCACATTTTCTCCAAGGATTCGATCATAAAAAGCAAAAAGAGACTCGCGGGACAGTTTCGCGACAGGAACCCCAAGGATATCGATCTTGTCAAACTCTTGTTTCCGGGATGACGTTGAGACGATTCGTCTTGATTCTTTTTCGAAAGTGGTTTTCTGAACCATCACAATGCTTTTGTCAACCGACGGTGAGTGTTGATGCTTAATTTATCGGCAAAATAATACATTGTTCGCTCTAATCCAACGC
>CAYNRS010000297.1:0-3726 GCA_964399565.1 uncultured Ignavibacteriaceae bacterium | reverse complement strand
CCCGGAATTCAGGGAGGACGCCCAGGGATTTGCGCCGGCCGTGGTGGAGTACTTTTTTCATATCACAAGCCGCTGGATGGACCCAAATGGAGACGGAAACGCTTCTGACGGCATCGACGGATGGCGTCTTGACGTTGCTAACGATGTCTCGCCACTTTTTTGGAAACGATGGCGGAACCATGTAAAGTCAATCAACCCTGAAGCCTTCATTGTCGGAGAAATATGGGACGATGCCTCTTCTTGGCTTTCCGGAGATCAGTTTGACGCAGTGATGAATTATCGATTTGCCTATGCCTGTGTGAAGTTCTTTGTCAATTCTGCGAGCAAGAGCGTGTCCGTTACAGAATTTGACAGGGAGTTGAAAGCAATTCGCAGCAGTTATCGGGAGGAGACGAATTTCATGCTGCAGAACCTGGTCGATAGTCACGACACAGACCGTCTGGCTTCGATGATTGTGAACCCCAATCGGGATTACGACCGAAAGGCCGGGCCGCGCGACAACGCCGATTACAACGTGCGAAAACCGCGCCAGGAAGAACGCCAGATTCAGAAACTTGCTGTTCTTTTCCAGATGACATACATCGGCGCGCCGATGATTTACTACGGTGACGAGGCTGGAATGTGGGGGGCGGACGACCCGGACGACCGGAAACCAATGGTGTGGGAAGACCTTAAGTACGACGATGAAAAAGCCCATCCTCTGCAGACAAGATCCCGTCCGGGCGATGTTGTCATGTCTGATCACGACCTCTTCCGGTACTTCCAGCAGCTTATCAAAATCCGGAAGGAACAAGAGCCGCTCCGACGCGGTACGTTTATTTCCCTTGTCACGGACGACAAAAAGAAGGTGTATGCCTTCGAGCGTCGATCCCAGAAAGATGTCGTGATTGTGGCGCTGAACAACGATATGTCTCGTCAGACTGTTTCTCTTGCCCAGAGCGGCCAATTCCTTGAGGCTCTTTCCGGGAGTCAACTTGTGTCTTCCGGGGGTTTCCTGACAATCACACTCGAACCGAAATCGGGAAAAATACTGATACCTGTAAAAAGGAAGTAGACTGTATGTCAGAGACACAGGGCCAGTACCTTGCCCGCATATCCGGATACGTAGAAGGCAAGAATCATTTCAAGGTCCTCCGCAGAACTGTAAAGAAACTGTTTCTACTGATCAAGAAGGCCCCGCGTAGAATGCTTTTCATTTCACCAGGGCCCAGCATGTGGTCGGTCGGAGAAATCCTTGCTCATCTTGCAGAAAGCGAGCTTGTCTTTGGCTACCGGCTGCGAAGAGTTCTGGCCGCAAACGGCGCCACGGTGGAGGCTTTCGACCAGAATCTCTGGCAGGCAAATGCCGGATATTTGAAAAAAGACATCATGATGTCGCTTCAACTTTTCAGCGTTCTCAGAGAAAACAACTTGAGCCTTCTCAAATCTCTCACAAAAGAGCAATGGGATGCTTTTGGGCTTCACGAGGAGCGCGGGAAGGAAAATATCTCGCGGATGGTGGAATTATATGCAGGGCATGACGTGAATCATTTGAAGCAAATTGAAACCATTGTCTCGGCAAAAGGAAAAGGTGAAAGGCGGAAGAGGAAGAATGCCTGAGCGCGATTATTCTCACAGAATTCTTATTGACAAACTCGGCGTCAAAGAGATTTCCAGAGTGTCTGTACTTGGCGTGAATGATAAAGAGTTCGTTCGTCAACTGCGTGATCGTGCAAGCGATATTACAGTCGGTAAGCCCGTTGGAGAATCTGATTTCATCTTCTATGCAGCAGATTCACCCGGAGAGCTCAGGAAGCTTAAGCAACTGAAGAAATCCATCAAATCAAACGGTGCAATCTGGGTCGTGTCGCTCAAAGGAAAGCTTGCAAAAATCAAGGATGTCGATGTGATCAGAGCCGCAAAGCTGGCGGGGCTCGTGGACAATAAAGTTGTCGGATTCTCATCAACGCATACATCGCTGAAGTTGGTCATTCCGCTGGCAAAAAGATGAAATTGAATTTCTGGAAGTACATCAACTTTGTTTTGTCATCTGTTGTTTTGTCATCTGTTGTTTTGGCTTCGTGCTCCAGCCGCCCGACGACGGAGGAGAGACTCCTCGAGCAGGCCTTCAACGCAATCAAGAGGAACGACTGGGAAGTATACAGCGCCTTGACCATCACGTATGCGGACTTTCTCATGAAAGCCCAACACATCAACGCCTTCAACGAAAAGAACAGTTATGCCGGCGGCGTAATGAAGCCGGAACAGGTAAAGCAACAGCAGGAGGAATTCCGGGCGGCTGTGAACGGCGGCGCGGGAGTTATTGATTTCAAGAGCTCGGAATTCGTATCTCCCGGTAAGGTTGTACACTCCGGAAGCCTCGAAGGGATGGAAGGGCCGAGAATTCCGTACAAGATCTTTGAGGTCGTTGCGAAACCTTCTGGGGGGGCATCGAACCCTCGGTACCCCCGTTTCATGATTGTCATTTGGGATGATGAATTTCGCATCATGAAGCTTGAACTTCCTTACAACGACGCCAGCAGATAGGGCTTTCGCTCAAACGCTGACGCCCCGTTGAATCATAAAAAGCCATTCTTTATATTCTCAGGCCACTTTCCACAACAACGTGCCTGTAAAAGACATCCTCCTGCTTGGCAACCCTGTACTTCGGCAGAAGTGTTCTCCGGTGAAAAGGGCTCACGCAGAGGACATTCGAGGGCTCATTGGAGACCTTCGTGACACACTTCAGGAATTCCGTCGACAGCGGGGGTTCGGACGGGGGATTGCTGCACCGCAAATCGGTTCGACGAAACAGGTTGTCTTTGTCGATTTCGAGTACTCCGGCGCTCTCATCAACCCGAGAATCGTCAAACGCAGCACAAAGAAGTTTACTCTTTGGGACGATTGTTTCTCTTTTCCCGATATTCTCGCCTACGTGGTCAGAAATTATGGGATTACCGTTTCCTTTCAAGATGAGGGGGGGAAATCGCGGAAACTCTCGGCGGAAGGCGCCCTCTCCGAGCTGCTCCAGCATGAAATTGACCACATCAACGGAATTCTTGCTATCGACCGTGCAGTGGATTCCAGGCATATTGTTCTGAGGTCGGAATTTGAGAAAATGTCCCACAAATCTCAGTTGATGTTGTAGCCACCACAACTAAAGGAGGATGTATGTCACAACCAGCTCAAGCGTCATCCGGTTATGAGTTTACCGACGCGCAGAATATGACGTTCAGCGTGCTCGCAAGCAGGATGAAGTTTCTCGGTATTTTGAATATGGTGTTTGCAGTTTTTATCGGCCTGTTCGCCATCCTTGCCCTTTTCGGTTCTCCGCTCACCATCGTCGTTTCCGGTCCTCAGGTTGCTATGCTCGTTGTACTTGGCCTGTGGATGATGAACGCCTCGTCGTCATTTCGAATGATTGTCGATACGCATGGGCAGGACATTTCACACCTCATGACCGCCATGGAGGCGCTTCGGAAACTCTATAACCTTCAGTTCTGGCTCACGATAGCAGTTCTTATTGTCTTCCTTATCGGCTTCTTGCTTGCGCTCAGCATGGGTGTCTTCGCCGCAGCATCCTCGATGGACGTTGAAGCAACGTGAACGAATGCCACAGCTGCTTGCTGAAAAAGAAATTCTTTCCGGCCTGAAAGAATTGAAGGGTTGGGCGCGCACGGGGAATGAAATCACGAAAACTTTTGAGCTGAAGGATGGTCTACAAGTTTTGTGTAAAGGGAGACTGTC
>CAYNRS010000296.1:0-3727 GCA_964399565.1 uncultured Ignavibacteriaceae bacterium | reverse complement strand
GAAAACCAATTCCCATGATTCGTTGTGAGACGATTGATCTGGAAATTCCGGCAAGTTCTGAGATAGTGTTTGAGGGAATTGCACAGCCTAAAAAAAGGGCTTTAGAAGGTCCGTTTGGAGACCATTTTGGTCATTATTCGCATGCTGCGCGTTTTCCGGTGTATCATGTGCGAACAATCACCCGTCGAGAACATCCTGTTTATCCGGCAATCGTCGTCGGTATTCCACCTATGGAGGATAAATTCCTTGGTGACGCAACACAACAAATCCTGGGCCCACTCGTCAAGCTGATTCACCGGGAGGTCAAAGACGTCTGGGCTTATTACGAAGCGGGATTTCACAATTTGTTGGTTGTTTCTGTGGAGGAACGCTATAAGAAAGAGGCGATGAAAGCCGCCTTGGGACTCCTTGGAACAGGACAACTTTCACTTACGAAATGCATTGTGCTCGTTTCAAGCCAGGTCAATCCAAGAGAGTGGCGCTCCGTGCTGAAAGAAATTAGAATGAATTTTGACTCTCATTTTGATTTCGTGTTGTTGCCAAAAGTGCCTTTGGACACTCTCGATTTCACGAGTTATCAGATGGAGCTCGGCAGCAAGATGATCATTGATGCTACTCGAAAGCCGAATCGAGCCGGAACAAGGCCCGGAAGGAAAATCGCTAACATCAAGGGAATCGATCGTCGCATTGTCGACACAAGCCTCATAGAGGACTCTCTGCTTATTGTAAAGGTATGGGAAGGGGGGAGGGCAGTAATGGAAAAACTTATAAAACGAAGAGAACTGCAGAATCTCAAAATCATTGCAGTCGTCAGCGAGGATGTTGATATCACAAACCAGGAAAGTTATATTTGGGGAATTTTCACGAGGTTTGACTGCGAAAGGGACGTGGTCTTCACTGAACAACAATTGTTGGGGATTTCTCCCCTCTATAAAGGTGTAATGGGGATCGACGCGACATGGAAGAAGGGTTACCCGCTGCCGCTAACGATGGATCGAAAGGTCGTGAAGAAGGTGGAAGAACGATGGGAGAAGTACTGGATTTAACAGACAACAATGAACACCGCCATACATTTCAGAGATAAGAAGCTTATCCCCATTTGGGATAAAGTCCAGAGCGGCAAGAGGCTCTCAGAGGCTGACGGCGTTGTGCTGTTTCATACGCAGGATATTATTTCGTTGGGCAAAATGGCTTATTTTGTGCAGAAACAGAAGAGCGGGGATGCCGTGTATTTTGTGCTCAACCAGAAGATTGAACCGACGAACATTTGCGTCCTTGCCTGCAAGTTTTGTGATTTTGCCACGAAGGCCGGCCGAGCGGATGCATATGAAATGACCATCCATGAGATACTCCACAAACTAACACCAGAGATCCATGAGGTACACATCACCGGCGGTTTGCATCCTGACTGGAAGTGGGAGTACTATCTCGAAATGCTTCGCCAAATCAGGAAGAATTTCCCGAACATCGACGTCAAAGCCTTTACCGCTGTTGAGATTGATTTTTTTAGCAAGAAATTCAAATTACCGCTAGACGAGGTTCTCCGCCAATTGAAGGATGCCGGACTTCGCACCATGCCGGGTGGGGGCGCTGAGGTGTTCTCTGAACGCATCAGGAAAAAGCTTTACAGTTCTAAAATTGGCGCGAAGACGTGGTTTGAGGTCCATAAGCTCGCGCATAGAATGGGCATTCCAACGAACAGCACCATTCTCTACGGCCACATCGAAACGATTGACGAACGCGTCAGCCATTTGACAAAATTAAGAGAAGCACAGGATGACACGGGAGGGTTTCTTACATTCATCCCGTTGGCTTTTCAGCCTGGTGATACGGGCATCAAGCCGCGGAATCAATTCACATCCGCGATTGATGATTTGAAAATGATTGCCGTTTCAAGACTCATGCTCGATAATTTCCCCCATATAAAAGCCTACTGGGTGATGCTGACTGAAGAGGTTGCCTCCATAGCGCTGAATTTTGGCGCTGATGACATGGACGGCACGGTCGGCGGCGAAAGGATTGCGCACGATGCCGGAGCTATAACGCCAACCAAACTTGTAAAAGATCAGATCGTGAAGATTATCAAAGACGCGGGTAAAATTCCCGTCGAAAGAGACGTCTACTACGATCCGCTGAAACTCTACTCCGAAAACGTCGTCGGGAAGATCCCTTATCTGAATTCCGTTCCGTTTTACGAACATCTCGAAAAACAACAGTATAGAATCTTACCGGTGAGCCCGCGGAGAATGGGCGTATTGGCTCAAAACAACGAAATTGATGCGGGATTATTTTCGTTGGCCGATTATTTGAGGTTCGAGGAATCGCTTGAGTTGTTGCCTCTTTGCATTGCAACTCGAGACCAGGTGAAAAGTGTGATGCTGTTTTCAAACCACGGATGGCTCGATTTGAACGGGAAAGTCGTGGGCATTTGCGATGATACAGCGACTTCCGTCAAGCTTTTGAGAGTGCTTCTTGAAACGAAATATGGCGTGACTGCTACATTCAAACGGATGCATGCGGGAGTGAACGACTATTCCTCGTACGACGCTGTGTTGCTTATCGGGGATGAAGCTCTTCGATTCAACAGAACAGGCCTCGGCGGATTCGAACTTGTGTTCGATCTGGCGAGGGAGTGGTACGAATGGAAGAAACTACCTTTTGTTTTTGCTGTCTGGGCCGTGAAGAAAGCGTTTCCTGAAAATCAGAAGAATGAACTGCACGCGTTGATCCAGCGGTCGCTCGAAACCTCTGAAACCGGCTTCGATGATCTGGGAAAACTTCATGCCCGAAGCCTGGGCCTCACGCCCGAAGAAACCAGTGAATACTTAGGTGGATTCAATTACAGGATTGGCGAAAGAGAAAAGGCGGCAATAGAGGAATTTCGGTTTTTGCTTACAAAAATAGAGACTGAAAAAGTATAGAATAACGAAGAAATGGCCGATAACGTCCTGAAAAAACTCGAAGATCTTCTCACGCAAGGAGCGCAGCTGGTTCCTCAGGGTGGTTTTGAATTCTCCGGATACAACGCTCGCCTTCAGAACAAATATCTTGAATGGCGGAAAGGCTGCCTTGAAACGCTTGAGGCTGTCGGACCCATTGGTTTTCCATACAAGAACAAGGTTCTGGGAGACCAGAATGGAGGGTACTTCTTTCAATCCTCGGCGCAGCTCATTCAGAATTGCATGAAAGAATTGAGCGAGAAGCTCAAGACGTCGCCAGAGCTTGCCTCGCAGGCCTCAGCGCAGCCCGCTGCTCCGGTCGGAACGGTGATGAGCGAACCGCAGAGCGGTGGCCGAGTTCTCAAACCGCCTCCGAAACCTGCGACCGCGGCCCCTGCCGCAGCAGCTCCAGCTCCAGCGACTCCTCCAACTGCGGGCAATAAAGTATACGTTATCGGCGAGGAGAACGATCCACTGCGGGTGGAACTTGCGGAATTTCTTAAGGAGGTTGGACTCGAAGAAATAGCGATCAAGCGGGAGAGAGGAAAGATGCTTCCGCTTGATAAGATAGAAGATCAAAAGGATGCAAAGTATGCTTTCTTTGTATTCAATTCTGAGGATCTGGGTTACGCCATGTTCGAGCTAGGCCATTTTGTCGGAAAGCTGGGGCAGGGACGCGTTTGCGTGCTTCACATGTCGGATGTCAATGTGCCCAAGAATATCCCTGGCGTGACGGTGAAACCGATTGTCGTGAAGTTTGAGGAAACGAGTTTGAGCATATTAAGGGA
>CAYNRS010000295.1:0-3733 GCA_964399565.1 uncultured Ignavibacteriaceae bacterium | reverse complement strand
AAAAAATGAGCAAATCCCTCGACAATTATATCGGGATTAATGAAACTCCCCGCGAGATCTTTGGAAAAACGATGAGAATTCCTGATTCCCTCATTTATCCGTATTTCGAGCTTGCCTCCGACACGCCCAACAAAGAACTCAAGGAGATCAAGAAGCAGCTTCAAAATAAGGAGATCAACCCCAGAGATATCAAACGGAAGCTCGCAAGAAACCTTGTTCGGCTCTACCATAACGAAGAGGCAGCGGCAAAAGCTGAAGAAGAGTTCGGCCGCATTTTTGTGGAAAAAAGACTGCCTGATGAAATCAGAGAATTCAGGCTGAAATCGGGGAATGGATTGCCAAATGTGGGATCGCTCCTCACGGCTTCACAGCTCGCTTCTTCGAAAGGAGAAGCTCGTCGGCTCGTGGAACAGGGAGGCGTTTCCATAGACGGCGAGAAGGTCACGGATGTCAACGCCCCCATACCGAAGAAAAAAGAATTCATTTTGAAAGTGGGGAAACGCCGTTTCCTTAAAGTCCTTCAATAAAACAACGACCCGATTACTGTGGCTCACCTTATTAAAGCGGAGATGAGAAATTGTTCGTTCCAACGAAGATGTTTTTCACAAAGGGCGTAGGGAGACACAAGGATTATCTTCAGTCCTTTGAACTTGCCCTCAGAGACGCCGGCATCGAAAAATGCAACATTGTCACTGTATCGAGCATTTATCCTCCCGGATGCAAACGCATTCCGCGGGATGAGGGTCTGAGACTGCTCCAGCCAGGTGCAATTACATTTTGCGTCATGGCTCGCAACGCAACGAATGAGCCAAATCGCCTTATCGCGGCCTCCATCGGTGTGGCTCAACCTGCCGAAGATTCCCAGTACGGCTATTTATCCGAGCACCATCCGTTCGGAGAAACAGACGAGCGAGCTGGAGACTATGCCGAAGACCTGGCTGCAACAATGCTCGCGACAACTCTCGGAGTTCAATTCGACCCGAACACGGCCTGGGATGAAAGGGAAAAAATGTTCAAAATGTCCGGCAAGATTGTGAGGACTTTCAACATCACGCAGTCTGCGGAAGGCGACAAGAACGGATTATGGACGACGGTGTTGGCTTCGGCAGTTCTCTTCCCCTAGGCTTCTCATAGAAAACAGGGATTCCCTTCAAAGCCTTCGCCGGAAGGCTTTGTTGTTATTTCCCCTGCCCTTCAATTACAACGACAAACTCTCCCTTCCTCTCGTCTTTGGAAAAGCGTCGGTAGAGATCCGCCGCCGTCCCTCGGATGATTTCTTCCGTTGGGAGTGTGAGGTCAAAGGCAACACAGATCTTCCGAGTCTCGCCGAAAACATCGGATATGTCGCGCACCAACTGGAGCAGGCGATACGGGGTTTCCATGATGACCATCGTTCGAGGCTCTTTCCGCAATTGCTGCAGCTCGGTTATTCGACGGTTACGTTTGGGAGAAAGGAAGCCGTAGAAGAGAAAACGATTGATGGGAAACCCGGAACCAACCAGAGCAGGCAGTAATGAAGATGCTCCCGGGATAGGAACAATCTTGACGCCTGATGAAATGGCTTTTTCGACGAGAAGCTGACCCGGGTCGGAAAACACCGGAGTCCCTGCGTCCGATATCAAGGCGACAGATTTCCCCTCCTTCAGTTTCTCGAGAATAACCTGACTGGCAGCTTGCTCATTGTGTTCATTCAAGCCCTCCACAGGTTTCTCGACGCCGAAATGACGCAACAGCCTGCTTCCTTCCTTTCGTTCTTCGTATACAACGAGGTCGGCTTCTTTGAGGGTCCGGACAGCGCGAAGGGTCATATCCTCCAGGTTTCCAATTGGAGTTGCAACGAGGTATAGAGTTCCAGACATTCTTCAGAATGGAACAGATGCCTCAGATTCCGGAGGCGGGAAACCGTGTTTCCGTCGCTCCCATTCGCGTACAAACAAAATGGTGAGCGCCGTGACGGGAACTGCAATCAGGAGTCCAACAAAACCCAGGAAGTGGAAAAACACAAGGAGAGAAAGAATGATGAGGAGAGGATGCAAGCCGACTTTGCTCCCCACAATGCGAGGCGACAGGAAAACGACTTCCACTATATGAAACAAGCCGATAGTTCCGAGCGCAAACAATACCTTCGGCAGGACGGGGGGATCGCTGAATGTGGCCACGATGCCGGAAAGCAACATAATCACGATTAAGCCGAAATACGGAATCAGGTCAAGAACGGCGGCCAGCAATGCAAGCAGAAGTGCGTATTTGATGTCAAAAATCGTGAATGCAATGAAAATGGAAATCCCCTGCAAGAGGGCAACACGCAAAGCCCCACGGAGGTAACGGCCAATCAAATCATCGGCTTGTCTCATATATTCTTTTACTCTGTCGCGACGTTGTCGCGGAAACAACATCGTGAAGCGGTAAGCTATCTTTGGAAAATCAGTCAGGATATAAAATGTCAGGAACGGAACGAGGAATACATAAAAGACTTGCGTGATGACCAACGACAGGCTGCTCACAAGCTGTAAAAATCCCTGAAAGGCCGTCTTCAGGACATCTTCAAGTTTTGGTGTAAGTTTTGATGTAATCGTGTTGCGGATCTCTTCGGTCGAAATACCATATCGCTCAAGGGCGGAAATCCAGGAGCTGCTCTGTATGTATGACCGAAAATCCGCAACTAGTTTTGACGTTGAATCAAGGAATTCCTCAAACTGCGTGGCCGCCACGGGGAAAACGAAAAATGACACGAGCGTCACGCCCCCCAAAAGAAGAAGAATCAGAACAAGCGAGCTGACCCAACGAGGGATCTTCCATTTCTCGCAGAAATCGACTATCGGATCAAGTATATAGGCGAAGACCATTCCAACGACGAAAGGAGCTAAGATATCGGAGATTTCGCTTAGCAGCCACAGGGAAAAAAGCATTACGCTCAACCACATGACGTTTCGGGCCAGAGCGTATCTTCGAAGAGGAAAGAGGAGAAAAAGAATGGCACCCAGAACAAGAAACGGGGAAAGAATGGTGTTAATCGTGTAAAAAAGCACCAGCAGCAAAAGGACTCCGCCGACGAGGAGGACGACTTCGATTCGCCCAAGCGACTGGAAAACGCTGTCTCCGCTCTGCGTAAGCGATTCAGACCGTGAAGTCCGACTGGAGAGGTTACGACTTCTTGCAGCCATTAGTGTTTTTCTGTCGAAATTCCGGTGTGTCCAAAGCCACCGACTCCCCGTTGCGTTTCATTCACCTCTTCACTCTCTTCCCATCGGATACGTTCATAGCGGGAAATGATGAGCTGGGCAATTCGATCGCCACGGCGGACACGAAACGGCACTCGGGCAAAATTCGTCACAATCACTTTTATTTCCCCACGGTAATCCGAATCAATAGTCCCGGGAGAATTCAGTATACCAATCCCGTTCTTGATCGCCAGGCCGCTGCGAGGACGAACTTGACCCTCGAACCCTGGAGGCAACTCGATAACAAATCCTGTGGGAACAAGTGTTGTTTCACCCGGTTGAATCATGAGATCCTCATCGACAGCAGCGCATAAATCCATCCCGGCAGATCCGTCCGTCGCGTACCCGGGCAAAGGCAAATCAGCAGAGGTTTCGCCGACTCGTGAGATTTTAATTGTAAGTGGATTCACTGGGCTTCATCAGTCATTCGATGCGGCAAAATATACAGAAGGGTGGAAGGAAATGCAATGAAGAAGGGAAGCGACGTTGTAAAACACATCCTTTTTTGGTAC
>CAYNRS010000294.1:0-3737 GCA_964399565.1 uncultured Ignavibacteriaceae bacterium | reverse complement strand
GAACCGGCGACGTCCAGCTTGGGAAGCTGGCATTCTACCGCTGAATTACGCCCGCAGAGCCATGGGCAAGCTTGGTCCAGACAGAAATCGTCAGGAACCTCAAAATTACAGCCACTCACGACAAAACGTCGTGGGTAATTTTGGAAGAAGCTGGCATTTTTACCCGCCACGTTTTGTGGCGGGCTACCGCTGAATTACGCCCGCGTCGCGGCACTAAATATAGAGAAAACCACCTAATGCTTCAAGGCTTTCGGGAAGCCTTTTGAAAGGACAGGGAATTGAGTCTCGGCGTCAAGCCGATGGGCTTGGAAGCACGTTTTTGACAAGCTTTACAAAATCGTCAACGTCAAAGGGCTTCGTGACGTACGCGGCGGCACCGAGCACATGTGCCTTGTTCTTGGTCACGGAGTCGTCAAGAGCCGTCAGAAAGATGAATGGTACATTTCCAACGTTGGTGTCGCTCCGAACCTTCTGGAACAAGGTGAAGCCGTCCATCTCTCCCATCTTCATATCGGAGATAATCAGGTCGGGTTTGTAGTTTGGGGCTTCTTGAAGGGCTTCTTCAGCGGTCAGAGTTTTCCGAACTTCGTAGCCTTCTTCTTCAAGAACAGTGGCAACAATCTCGATCAGTTGTTCTTCATCTTCGACGAGAAGGATATGTTTCATGGGGGCGCCTCCACGCGATTGTGTGATGAAATTCTTCACGTGAAGTTAGAATTCCCTCCCCTTTACAAGAGTGATGGCTGACACAAAGAACACTCCCACAAAACAGGAGGGATCTCTAAAGGGACAAAGCAAACCGCTTGAAGATGATGAAGTGTTTTCCCAAATGAATCGGCGAAGTGAATGCCCCATCCCGGATGGATGTCAAGACGCGTTGAACCTCTTCAGGATACCGGAGAATGTTCACTTTCCCCAATTGTCCCGATTGCTGAGCAGATTCAGAAAGAGAATGTTTTCTCGCAATTTCATCAAAATCTGCTCCGTTTTGAAGGAAAGAGTAAAGGGAATCGGCGAGTGTGCCGGATTCGCAAACAATTTCAGACAACTCCATCATTTTAGGCTCGGCAAAGTGAACAATGGCGGGAAAACGCATCCACACTCTGATCGCTTTTCCTTTCACCACTGCAGGACTAAATTTCCAGCCGCAAATCGTCTTGCGAGCCAACGAATCCCACTCCGGATTGACGGCCGGGCGAACAAGCTCCGCGTAGGCGACATCACCGTTTTCGTCAACGAGCATTCGAAGATCGATTCGGAGGTTCCGTGTTCCGCTTGAAACAAGGGGAGGCAGTGGGTCTTGTAAGATGAGACGCGGGAGGGTGTCCTGTTGGAGCGCTTGTTGTTGGACACTACAAGCAGTCAGGAAGAGGACCACTATGACCATCGCCAGCTTCATGGCTCACCTCTGCATTCACAATTTAGTTATTCCCCAACTCTGTGTCAAGAGAGTGAGCCAGACACGATTTCAAACGAGAATTAGTCTTATCCTTGGTTCCATCCTAACACCCACTGTGTCCCGCACATGGACTGGAAGGGACATCGCGGACACTGTTCCTCCAAATCCTGCGTGGGGCCGAACGGAACCCGGATGTCAATTATCTCATTCAGCGTTTTGAACAACACCTGTTCCAGCCGCGAGTACTGCTCCTCCTGAGCACGGCCTCCGTCAAAAAGCTGCAACTCGATGGTCTTGTCGATTTTTCCTTTGCCCAGAAAGAGAAAAGCAGGCTTGATGTTCAGAATCGGAACTTCAGAGTTTTGTCTGTAGACCATGGCATAGAGTGGAAGTTGAAATGACCCAACGGCCTGAGGCCACGTTGCCGGATTATTCACATCCAGTTTGTCGAATTTTGTCTTGAGTTTGGCCTGATCTCCGCCCGTCTTGTAGTCAAGGATGTAGACGTCTCCATTGCGTCGTTCGATGCGGTCCATGCGAACCCGAAAAAGAAACCCTTCCTGTTCCATCTCAGCCTTCGCTTCCAGCCCCGTGACCATGACCGGCCTTTCTTCCAACAGGGGAATTTGGTAGTTCTTCAAAAAATTCATGAGCTGTTTTTCAATCTGCATTTTCAGCAGCGTCAGAGTCCCGTATTCATATTCGCCGAATTCTTTCTTCATATGTGTCTCGACAATTTCATGCAGGCCATCGGCGCTCAGGGAATTCCGGGTCAGGGGCTTGTCGAGCGTGGGTCGAAACCACGCTGAAAGAATATCGTGGACCAGATTGCCGATGTCCCGCGCTTCGATGTCCTCGGACACTTCCTCCTTTTCCCTCAATCCCGCCACGTGCGAATAGTAGAACTTGAGCGGGCATTGCAGGTATGAATCCAGAGACGTTGCGGAGAAGCTGACGGTTTTCAAGTACGCCGATATTTCGGGGGTCTTCGGTATGGGGTCGGGGACATTGTTTCTAAGAGAAAGCTTGTAAGGAATTGCTTTGACGAATTTGTCGGCATTATGCTGACGTTCCTGTTTCTGACGCTCCCAGAGGATTTTTTCCGCAAATCTGCTTTTCTCTCTTCTCCCATCCTCGGTGTACATCAGCGAGACCTCTTTTGCCCCACGCACCAACGTATCAAAATATGCTTCCTGGAGTTGCTCGCGGTCGGAAACAGTCTCCAAACCGAGGGACTCTCTCAACGACTCGGGCAAAAGCCTCGCAGCCGTATTCGCACGGCCCGGCAGGATGTCTTCGTTGACATCGAGGATAAAGACACGGGAGAATTTCAGGTTGCGCGTTTCCAGGAGGCCGAGAGTTTGCACCCCTCGTAGTGGTGTGCCCGGAAAATGGACTTCCGCAGTTGACAGGTATTCGCGAACCAGTTTGACGTAGGCACGCTGGTCCGCAAAGGCATGGCCGCTGAGTAATCCTCGCGAAAGCCGGTCGAGCGATTCAATCATCGTTTCGACGAAAGGCTGGAAGTAGGGGTGCCGGGAAGCCGTGCTCTCATCGTAAATGAAATTAAGCACATCGATGCATTTGAGGGAGAACTCTTTCACATTGCTAAATTGTTCAAGCGGGCGGATCGTCTTATCGTGAATGTATTTCAAATGTTGTTGCATCTCCTCAGCAGTTGCAGGTTGTTCAACGCCGGCGAGACCACGCTCGATTCTTTTGAAAAGGTTTCGTTGCTGTTCAAGTTTCCCGAGCTCAAAAAATGTTGTTGCGCCCCTTTCTGCAAACTCCGTTTCGATGGTGTGGAACAGGACGCGGGTGGCATCCGGCTTTTCACCGAACAGGATGTTCTTGGTGTATGGATGAAGGGCAAACTTGATGTAACTGGGCGCGTGATAGGCTCCCTGATACTTCGATGCGATGATTTCGAGAATACTGTCCAAGAAAGCGTAGACGGGACTGCGTGTGAGGCCGTAGCCGAGCGAGACGTTGTACTGACTTTCATTCAGCAGCGAAAGTGTCTGATGAAAAACCGGAAAAAGCGCTTCTGAGGACGGCAGGACAATCACCGTCTCTTCATCGAGAGGCACTTTCCTGTCGATCATATCCTGGAACTGCGCCGTGAGAGCAAATACCTGTCCGTGCACATCCGGACTTTTGTAGAGGGAAATGCGGGGCTGCTCCCGAAGCCCTGTCAGTTCTTCAGGTTCAAGCCCAAGTTCCGCCACTATCCGCGATGCTCTGCGTGTATTCTGCAGGAGAACTGTGGTCTGAGCGAGCGTCAGGACTTTCCGAAAGATTTCCCGCTCTGCGTGCGTCAACGCGAAGAACCCTGCAA
>CAYNRS010000293.1:0-3744 GCA_964399565.1 uncultured Ignavibacteriaceae bacterium | reverse complement strand
GAAGTGGGAATTGATATTTCGTCAAACAAAACGAAAGAGGTTTATCTGATAAACCTCTTTCGTTTTGTTTGACGAAATATCAATTCCCACTTCGTGCATGGCTTCCACAACAATTGGATTCAGCGTACCGGCTTCAAGTCCGCCGCTTTCCACCTCGAACCACTCTCCACCGTACCTTTTCAGAAAAGCCTCCGCCATCTGGCTTCGCGCACTGTTATGGACACAAACGAAAAGAACTCTCTTTTTCATTGATATTTTTCCGATTTCAACACCACGAATGCAGCCTGGTTTCCTTCGCTGTGATAAGAAAACACTGACCCACTTTCTTTCCCCGTTCCGCCTGCGGACCGAAGTCCTTCGGCGGACGTAGGTCCGAAGGGGGAAATGAAAAAGGGGTCAGCTGAAAGAATTGGACTTGCGGCGTTCCAAACACGGATTCGAGAACAATACCAGACAGACTAAATGAGTAAATCATCCGAATCTTCCTGTAATGTAATCTTCTGTCTGTTTCTTAGCGGGGGCCGTAAAGATTTTCTTTGTCTCGTCAAACTCGATCAATTCTCCCATGTAGAAGAACGCGGTTTCATCGCTCACTCGTGCCGCCTGCTGCATGTTGTGGGTGACAATCACAATCGTGTAGTTTTTCCTGAGCTCGTATATCAGCTCTTCGATTTTTGCCGTTGAAATCGGGTCGAGTGCACTGGCGGGCTCGTCCATGAGGAGCACCTCAGGGTCCACAGCCAGTGCCCGGGCAATGCAGAGTCGCTGTTGCTGTCCGCCGGAGAGGCTCACACCGCTCTGTGCGAGTGAGTCCTTGACTTCGTCCCAGAGCGCTGACTGCTTCAGGCTTTTTTCCACAATTTCATCGAGCATTTTCTTGTTGCGAATGCCGTTCATTTTCAATCCCGCCGCAACATTATCGTAAATCGACATCGTGGGAAAAGGATTGGGCTTCTGAAAAACCATTCCAATCCGCCTCCGCACAAATACAGCGTCCATGGCATAAATATCTTCGCCATCGAGCAGGATCTCTCCAGTGATTCGACTGCCGTGGATAACTTCATGCATTCTGTTGATCGAACGAAGGAACGTCGACTTGCCACAACCCGATGGCCCGATAATTGCCGTCACAGAATGACTATGGATCCTCAGGCTAATGCCCTTGAGAGCATGTACGGCTCCAAAGTAAGCATGAACATTCTCAGCTTTGACCTTGACAGTTTTCTGAATGTCTTCCTTCCGGGAGTCTGCCTTGAGCATTTCTTTTTTCTGGTTGATGCCCGTGATGAGTTCTTCATTCATGATCATCGTTCCTCATACCTGGGTCGTGTGGCGACTCGAACGGCAATGCTCAAAACGAGTATCATCAGCATCAGGACAAGAGCTCCCGCCCAAGCCTGGGCGATCCAATCGTCAAACGGCGAAACTCCATAATTGTAAATAAAAACTGTCAGGGAAGCGACAGGTTGGTCGAGCGAAGTGTGCCAGAACCGGTTGTTCAGGGCCGTGAAGAGCAATGGCGCTGTTTCTCCCGCCGCCCGTGCGACAGCGAGCATCACACCGGTGATGATTCCCCCCATCGCTGTCCGAAGGACGATCCGGAGCGAAGTCTTCCATTGCGAGATCCCGAGGGCAAGGGCAGCCTCCCGGTATGAATTCGGCACGGTTTTCAACATTTCTTCCGTCGTTCGCGTTATCGTCGGTATCATGAGGATTGCAAGAGCCACGCCGCCGGCGTACCCCGAAAAATGGCCCATGGGAATCACAATCATGGTGTATGCCACGACGCCCGTGACAATCGAAGGCACGCCGTTCAACACATCGGTGAGAAAACGCACACCCATCCCGAACGCGTTGTTCCCAAATTCAGATAAATAGATTCCAGCCATAATTCCAACTGGCAGACTGATGCAACTTCCGAGGCCTACAAGAATCAACGTTCCGACTATCGCATTCGCCAATCCGCCGCCCGCCTCTCCGACGGGTTTCGGCAGTTGTGTAAAGAAATCCAGGTTTATTGCTGAAAGTCCAAGAGACAGCGTGTAGTAGAAAATAAGAACAAGAGGAATGATCGCGATGAGTGCGCTGAGACCGCTCAGTACATACATCGTGACGCTTTTCGACTTTCGCCAGTAAAATCGAAGAGACGGTCCGCTATTGTCTGCTCGCTGCATCACCATGTTTCGTAACACTCCATACCAGCAATCGTGCAAAAGAATTGACAATGATCGTGATAACAAAAAGCACAAGGGCGATTTCGATCAAAGCGCTGAGATACGTCTGCGTCGTCGCTTCCGTGAACTCATTCGCAAGGACGCTCGCCATGGTATATCCTGGTTCAAAAAGCGATGCCGATATTGTGGGTCTGTTGCCGATGACCATCGTAACGGCCATGGTCTCACCCAATGCACGTCCAAGCCCGAGAATCAGCGCACCGATGATGCCCGAACGTGAGTAACTGAGGGCAACCTTTGTTGCTTCCCATCTTGTTGAACCGAGCGCCAGCGCCGCTTCCTTCTGGGCACGCGGAACGGCTTTCAAGACATCTCTGGAAATCGAAGAAATAATCGGTAAAACCATGATTGAAAGAATCATGCCCGCGGCGAGCATGCCGATGCCGTACGGAGCTCCGCGAAAAAACGGAATGAATCCGAGGCTTGATGAGAGAAGCGGTTCAATGTCGGAACGGATCCACGGCACCATAACAAAAAACCCCCAGATTCCATAAACGATACTCGGAATGCCAGCCAACAACTCCACGAAGAACGAAAGGGGCCGTTCAAGCCATGGCGGAGTAATCTCCGAGAGAAAAATTGCAATTCCGAGGCTCAGAGGGACAGCGATGGTCAGAGCAATGAGTGAAGAAACAAGAGTTCCGTAAATAAAGGGGAGCGCCCCGTACTCTTCCTGCACAGGATCCCAGATCGACCGCGTCAAGAAACTCAATCCGAATTTTTCGCGAGAAAGCGCCGACGAATTCCACATCTCCACAACCATGACAAGAATCAGCAGGAGAATGAGTGCGGCGAAGAATCTTGTGAGATTCTTAAAGACGAGATCGCCGATATTGGTGGTTCGACTATTTACGGCGGACTTTTTTACAGCTCTTTCCATGAAGGTTGATTCCAAATTAACTCAACGGACAGTCCGAGCGCAATGTTATCAGCCGACCCCTCGACACGAAGTCGAGGACTGCACTCGTCTTTCAAGAACACGCTTCGACTTCGCTCGGAGAGTCGGCGAGGAAGCTGCGCTCAGCGTTTCTTTTTGGTTTTTACCATGGTAGTGAGATGCTCGCAATCTTCTTTTCGCACAACTTCACGACTTCTTTCGGAAGCGGCGCGTACAAAAGATCACCGGCGTATTGTTCTCCGTCTGTCACAGCCCATTTCAGAAAATCGACGAGCGCTTTACCTTTCATTTTGTCTTTCTGATTTTGGTAAACGAGAAGCCATGTGAACCCGCTGATGGAATACGAGTCATTACCATCCGGATCCGTCATGGAAACGCGGAAGTCGGACGGCATTTTTTTGGCCTCACTCATGGCAGCGGCTGTCACCGATTCCAGCGAAGGCTTTACGAATTTACCGGCCTTGTTTTGGATGCTTGCATACGAAAGTTTGTTTTTGACGGCGTAGGCCAGCTCGATATACCCGATGGAACCGTCCGTCTGTTTCACAAGTCCGGCCACACCTTCGTTTCCTTTTCCGCCCAAACCCACGGGCCAATTCACCGAGGAGCAGA
>CAYNRS010000292.1:0-3747 GCA_964399565.1 uncultured Ignavibacteriaceae bacterium | reverse complement strand
AGTTCAAGGCGCGACTGGTCCTGTACTCTCAGTCTGTTCAAACAATCTTCAACTCGTATTGCATCGGCTGTCACGGCGGCACAAACAACTTATTCGTGACTTCGTACAGCAACCTGATGCTTGGAAACTCCAGTAACGGACCTGTCATCGTACCGGGAAATGGTGAGGGCAGCAAGATTATTATGAAGCTCCGAGGTACGGCAACATTCGGCGATCGCATGCCACAGGGCGGACCTTATCTCACGAACGGGAGAATTAATAAGGTTTCCACCTGGATCACGCAGGGAGCTTCAAACAACTAGACGAGCCTAAGGAGGGAATGCTCTTGAAACTAGCGGGACTTTCTATTGTTGCCGTCGCCGTTCTCCTCGTTCTTTTCGAAATGCCAGCTCAATCCAAGAAAGAGCTCAGCTATTCAAAAGACATCGCTCCGATCGTCAAAAGTTATTGCCTTCCGTGTCATTTGGAAGAAAACGAAAATCCCAGTGGCTTGTCCCTCGATAACTTTGATTTAGTTATGAAAGGCGGAAACCACGGAAATACGGTAGTTCCCGGGAAACCGAAGGAAAGCAACCTCTATCTCAAAATCCTCCCCAACCCGCCGTTCGGAAAGCAAATGGCGAGAAACAAAAGGAAGCTGACAGAAGAAGAGACCCAGACAATCCACGATTGGATCGCCCAGGGAGCAAAGAAGTAAAAAGCGGTTCGCTGTTTCCATCCCTCCGACATTCCCTCATTCCCAACAGCTCAACCATGGCTATTATTCCACTTTCTCTACCTTAATCGTATTCGTTGACCCCTTTGACATAAGGGGAATCCCTGCGGTAAAAACAACGTAATCGCCGTTTTGCACGTATCCGCGCGTTTTCAATTCGTCCTTAATCCTTTTGAAGGCGACATCCGCGCTGGTCTCAAAATCCGGAATAATAATTCCCCGAACTCCCCAGACAATGTTCAAACGGCGCAGGATTTTCTCCCGGCCTGTGATCGCGATGATATGAGCTTGAGGCCTAAATTTGCTGATGTTCATCGCGGTTGCACCTGAATGCGTGAGGGGGACAATCGCTGTAGCGCCGATCTGTTTTGCCATGACACACGCCGCACGGCCTATCGCATCAAAGACCCTTTCCTCCTGGCCGTGAGGAAAATCCTGAATATCCAGGTGGTCTTTTCCTTGCACCTCTGCACGTCGGATGATCTGGTCCATCATGTGGACAGCTGCGATCGGATATTTCCCCACAGATGTCTCCGCACTCAGCATAACAGCGTCAGCCCCGTCCAGGACGGCGTTTGCAACGTCATTTGCCTCCGCGCGCGTTGGCCTGGGGCTTTCTATCATCGATTCCAGCATCTGAGTAGCTATGATCACAGGAACGCCGGCATCGTTGCATTTCTTCACGATCATCTTCTGGGCAATTGGAACTTCCTCAGGAGGCAGTTCCACGCCGAGGTCGCCGCGGGCAACCATGAGAACGTCGCATTCTTTGATTATCGCGTCGATGTCTTCAACCGCTTCCGGCTTCTCAATCTTTGCAACTATTGGCACCCTTTTGCCCTTCTGAACCTCTCGTATGATGATTTCCCGGAGTTTACGAATGTCGTTTGCAGACCGCACAAATGAGAGCGCGACGTAATCGATGTCATTTTTCAACCCAAACATGAGGTCCTCGACATCTTTCTCCGTGTGCGACGGAACGCTGATGCTGACGCCGGGCAAATTCATTCCTTTTTTGTTTGAGAGAATCCCGCCGTTGACAATCGTACACTGCACCTCGGTCGATGATTTCGCGATTACTGTGAATTTCATCTTTCCATCGTCGACCAGTATCGTGTCTCCCTCTCGAACATCGTTCGGCAGTCTTCGGTAGGTTGTTGAAACTCTTCGCTCGTCCCCGGTGATATCCTCGATCGTGAACGAATACGTGCTTCCCGTGGTGAGCTCAACCGACCCATTTTTCAGCATTCCCGTGCGGATTTTCGGTCCGCTCAGATCCTGAAGAATGGTGATAAACTCTCCCGTCCTCCGGCTTGCCTCTCTGACGTTCTCGATAACTTTCTGATGCTGGTCGTAGCTGCCGTGTGAAAAATTCAGCCGGGCAACATCCATTCCCGCTTCAATGAGGGCGACAAGAGCATCAACGCTTTGCGAGGCCGGTCCTATAGTGCAAATTATTTTTGTGCTGCCGAACTTGTTAAGACGGTTCATAAATGCGGTTCCTTTAATAATCGAAATTCGTCGATGAGCGTTGGAAGAACTTGTCCCGCCTTGCCAATGATCGTTTCGTCGAACCTGGATGAAAGATCTGTACGTTCGATGTTGATTTCCACAACGTATGCGCCAGCGCCCTTTGCCGTAAGGGAAAGGGAAGCGGCAGGGTAGACTACCGCCGATGTTCCAATACAAAGAAATACGTCGGCACGTCGTGCTGCCTGTTCGGCCTCGACAAAGACCTCCTGAGGAAGGTATTCACCGAACCACACGACATCCGGGCGCACCAGACCGCCGCAATGCTCGCATCGTGGCGCTTCCCCCTTCTCAGGAATCAGCAGCTCCGTCGCAAATCGCCCACAATCAATGCAATAACTCCGCTCGATGTTTCCATGAAGCTCGAGCACGTTCTTACTTCCGGCGCGACGATGGAGGTTGTCGACATTCTGCGTGACAAGCGTGAAATCAGGAACCAATTGTTCCAGTGCAACAAGTGCTGTATGTCCCGGGTTTGGCAAAACATCTTTCATCACTTTTTTCCTGTAGGAATACCATTCCCACACAAGTGCCGGATTGCGGATGAACGCATCAAAGTTCGCCAGTTCTTCCGGCTTGAATTTTGACCATAGCCCATCATCGCCGCGAAATGTCGGCACACCGCTTTCTGCTGAGATTCCAGCGCCTGTCAGAATACAAACTGCTTCGGCACGTTCAAGTTTTGACAGGAGCGAGAACGGTTTCATCAAAGCGGTTGCAGGGTAAAATGAGCGTACGGAGAGTGCTTGATCGACGTCGGGTCCATCGGCACTGTTTTATACATTCCGTTGAGCCACAGCGTAATCTGGTCGGAGTAGTTTTTGTGAAACACCTGCCCGGATTGGCCTGGCGGCAACACCGAGTGAGTATTGTTAACATCGCTGAGGTCAAAAATCTGTCGGGTCGACGGTCCCACAGTATTTGCAAAAGGCGCCGCCAACCGAAAATCTCCTTTGTTAAGCGTTGAATGAGAGCCGCCAACGGGAAATGGGCCAACGTTGAAAATCCTCCGGAGAAGAGGGTGAGCCCCAAAAACATGCGCGAATTCAACTTTGTGCACTTTTCCCCATTGCCATTCCTTCACTTCACCTCCCAGTGTGGTTTCCAGTTCCTCAATCGCTTGTTCGAGACTCAATCGAACGATGTCATTCTTGGTTTCAATTTCGGTCGTTTCAATGTTGTCGAACCAGCTGGATGAGTCTTTCTTGAGAAGAGCCGTCGTTACAGTCATCGGGACGCTGGCAAGGGTATCGTAGAGGGCCAGCAGCTGATCACCCATTTCGTCCCGGAACGTGTTGCGAATGGCTTTCAAAAAGAACGACTGGAAGAGAGTCGTTGCCACATCTTCTGGTTTCATTTTGAAATTCCAGTTTCGGAAATAATTAAGGGCCGTTCGAACTCTTTTGTCCGGGACTTCCCTTCCGGCGAATGCTTGAAGCACCACGGGAACAAGTTCCCTGGCCTGTGGGGAAACACAGTCCATCTGAAACCGCTGGAAGTCC
>CAYNRS010000291.1:0-3767 GCA_964399565.1 uncultured Ignavibacteriaceae bacterium | reverse complement strand
GGTCGCTTACCTTCAAACCGGGTTTTGAAAAATCCGGAATTCTCTTCTTTAGTTTAACACTCCCGAGCATGTTTGTCCCAAGCGGGCGCACGAAAAGACCGATGTCGTACGTACTCGGTGAAAGAGTTGTTCTGAAAAGACGAATCAATGCTCCTGAAGATTTGCGGGTGAGTGGAACAACAATCGTGTCAACCTCGTTGACGAGCACCTCATGGTTCGCATTGACAATGGAGGTTCCAACTTCCACGTACAGTGAGGTTTTGAGGTCCGCGATTGCTCTTGCGAGAGGGGAGAGAGGAATGGCATAGCTGAAATCGATGAGAGCATTTCCACCCTCGCGCCGGAAGGCGTCAACAGAAAAAGGGATAGCCAGCGATTGAATTTCTGTCTTCCAGGTTTGTCGGTCGCTGGAAAGCCCGGAGAGGACTGTCTTTTCCGTTTCTTTTTTGATTTCATCCCCGATTCGTTCTCTCTCATTCTGACCCGCGTGGAGGAGTCGATAGAATTTTGGATCCCATACGGAAAGATCCTCCCACGCTCTCATATCGGCCGGAAATTTTACGAGGCGCCAGTTGTTGCTCATCGATCCTTCCATCGTAAAATGAAAAATCATGGGGCCCGTCCCATCCCTTGGCTCGTAAAACCACGATTCCGATGAGTTCTGCGCGTCGGGGTTGGCATGAAACTGTGTTCTGTCGGGAATTCCTTGACGGAGACATATTAAGCCCTTGTCGTTGAACTCATTGTTCAGAAAGTAGGCCTTCGGAAAGCTGAACTCGGACAGTTTGTCCGGGTTGTTGAAGGACGTCCTGAAGCCATCGAACGCGAACTCTCGCTCGGCGTGCAGCAACCGCCGATAGTGTTCTGTAAGGCGTGGGTTGATTCTTGACCCGGGCGTGGGATTTTTTGACACCCAGAACGAACGTATAAATTTCCCCTTTTCTGCGGTGCTGTCAAGGGTTGCGTACTCTGACAATTCTTCATCCGTAAGAATGTATTTGAGCTCTTCGAACAGGATTGCATGACCAAGTTTCGTGGAAGCCTCATTCACACCGAGCCAGAAGTATCGCTCAGCAATGTCGGGCTGTTCGCGTTGATAGTAGATTCTGGCGAGAGCCAGGTAAATTGGTGGCAGGGGCATTTCAAGCGGAAGCTTGAGCAGTTCCCGAAAAACGGCCTCCGCCTGGTCGAGTAATCCTTGTCTCCGCGAGATTTCGGCAAGAAAAAACGTTGCATACTCCGTAGGGTTTTCTCGAAGCAGTTCAGCGACTTTTGTCGGAGGCATGTTCACGATGAAGCTCTTGTAGAGTTGAAAAAGCCCAAGCTGAGAGCTGAGAATTTCCGGCCGGCATCGAACCTGCGCCCTCGCTGTTTTAAGGGCCTCTGCGAAATTCCCTTCATAACGATGGAGCAAAGCATACTGATACAGGACATCCTCGAACGTCGAATCTTTCTTGATCACCCGATCAAAATAACGTCGCGAGGCGTCCCAATTGGTCGACAAGATCAAACCCTGGATTCTGTTCAAGAAGCGAGAGTATTTTCCAATTTCGCGTTCGCTTATGCCAGCGCCTGCCAAAGCAGGGAGGTTGTTCGGCTCTTTTTCCAGAACTTCTAAGAAGTATTCCCTCGCGTCATTCCATCGTTCCTCAAGAAGCGCAATTTGACCCTGAACCTCGAGCTTTTTGACTGGATCCTTCGTCAGTACGAGAGCTTTTTGAAGCACGTTCTTCGCCGCCTCAATGCTCTTATCGAACCGGTGCATGCGAGCTAGCGAGAGCAAACTATCGAGTTGGGCGTCTGGACTTTGATGGGGCTGTGTGGGGTGCGCGGAATATTCTCCGTAAGCATTGCCAGTGAACGGAGAAGCGCTCCCGGCAAAGCAAAAACAAAACAGAATACTCGCAAATATTTTGTGTTCGTCGGAAATTGAGAGCCAACCTTCTTATCACTCGCCCGTTTTCGGTCGCTGAGACATCCGTTTCGCCATGACGTTTTCAAACGTTTGACGCATATCCGGAAGGTTCGCGACGAGTGCTGTGAAATCGCCTTTCTTCAGCGTCAAGACATCAGTCGGTTTGATGCACCGGATGGTTGCTCCGCGGGTTTTCTGGTTGAGCAGTGCCATTTCTCCGAAAAACTCGCCCGGTTGCAAGCGAGCGATGACCTTCTGTGTGCCGTTGTCCTCTCGCACAACTTCAGCCTCGCCCCGCAACAAAATGTACAAAGTGTCTCCCAGATCGCCTTGCCGAAACACGACTTCGCCCGGCTCAAAGTGTGCCTGCATGACGCCCTGCGCGGTGCCGAGTTTCAGCTGCACGAGTTCGGGCGGGATGAGCAAATCGAGCGCCCAAGCGAGTCCAACCTTGATTTTTCGGTCGATCCCCGGCAGTTTCCAGAGGTAAATCGTCCGCCACAAAAACCATGCAACAAAACCTGAGAAGCGGAAGTAGTCGAATAACTCCGCAACCGCACTGCGATAGCCCAGCGATCCCATTTTGCCCAGGCCTTTGAACTGAAACGGTTTTTTCTCGCCCCCTCGAATTGATGCAACAATATTTTTTGCGACTGTTGTACCCTCTCGGATGGCGTACTGAGCTGTCGGCGGACAGAATCCTTCACCCGAAGGATTCGGAATCAACGCGCAATCACCGACAGCCCAGGCGTTCTCCTGTCCTTCGACAGCCAGCGATCGATCACACTTGATTTTTCCTTTGTCCTTCGGTAAGTCCAGTCCTTCGATTAACGGATGTGGCGAAGAGGGAACGGTGGAGACCAGGGTTTTGGTCGGTATCCGTTCTTCTGTGGTCAGGATCGCGGCGTCGGAGCTGGCGGAGCGCAAGCGGCTTTTCAACCTGATCTCCACTCCGCGTTTGTAAAGCAAATCCTGCGCGTAGAGGCCGAGTTCTTTGCTCACCTCGCGGTCCAGGATTCGCTCGCCGGAATGGAGCAGCACCACCCTGATATCTGTCTGGTCGATTCCATGATAGAGCCTGGCGGCCCGGCGCACGAAGTCGTTCAGTTCGGCGCAGACTTCCACTCCGGAAAAACCTCCTCCCGCGATGACGAATGTGAGCAGCTGTTGCCGCAGCTCCGGGTCCGATTCGATCCCAGCCTCTTCAAGGACATGAATAACATGGTTGCGCAGAAAAATCGCATCTGCGAGATTTTTGAACGGCATGGCATGCTCGGGGAGCCCCACCATTCCGCGAAAATCCGTAACGTTGCCCAGTGCGAAAACAAGGTAATCATACTGAAGGATGTAGGGCCGGGGTCGAAAACCCTGACTGAGGGTGATGCTTTTTTGGTGAAGGTCGAGCGCCTCCACGTCACGCACGATCAAGCGTGTCTTCGGAAGAAGCCGCCGGATGGGGCTTACCGTATCGAGAATACCGATACTCCCCGAAATGACCTCCGGCAGCATCGGCTGAAAAACGAAATAATTTTCCCGGTTGATGAGCGTGATTTCGAAGTCGTCTTTTTTCCCGAGGAGCGACTCCATCTCCATGGCCGCGTACACGCCGGCAAATCCTCCACCGAGAATGACGACACAAGGTTTATAGTTGGCATTCATGAGCAAAATTCAAAACGGAGCCGCGAAGGTCACTGAGTTCTTGGCGCTTTTCTAAGGGGGAAGTTCAAAGAGGACACGGAATTTCTCGGGCATATCGACGATTTTCTTTTGTCCGTAGTCATAGAACACTATTCCTGTCTTTGCGCGGGCAACTTCTTTTAATGCAACTACTACGGCAGTAAAAGAGGATCAG
>CAYNRS010000290.1:2337-3772 GCA_964399565.1 uncultured Ignavibacteriaceae bacterium | reverse complement strand
AGTCGCAAAGACTCGCAATCTATCATCAACATGCACAACAGCTGATTGAACAAGGCAAAGCATATCACTGCTTTTGCACTCCGGAACGTCTTGAGCAGGTCCGGCAAAAACAGGTCGCGATGAAACTGGCTCCCGCATACGACCGGCATTGCCGCGACTTGCCGGAAGAAGAAGTCCAAAGTCGAATAAAGGCCAAGGAGCGCCATGTGGTGCGGATGAAGGTGCCTGTCGGCGGAGAAACGACGTTCGACGACTTGATTCGCGGTCATGTGACCATCGCTCACAAGATTCTTGATGATCAGGTGTTGCTGAAATCCGACGGGTTTCCGACGTATCACCTCGCGGTCGTTGTCGACGACCATTTGATGGAGATTAGTCATGTCATTCGCGGTGAAGAATGGCTTTCCAGCACGCCAAAACATGTTCTTTTATACCAGTATTTCAACTGGGAAGCGCCGCAATATGCGCACTTGCCGCTTTTGCTCAACCCCGACAAAACAAAGCTTAGCAAGAGACAAGGCGATGTCGCCGTGGAAGATTATCGTGCGAAAGGGTACCTCAAGGAAGCAATCGTTAATTTCGTTGCCTTCCTTGGCTGGAACCCGGGAGATGAGAGAGAGCTTTTTACAATAGATGAGCTCATAAAAGAATTTGCATTGGATCGTGTCGGCAAGTCGGGAGCCGTCTTCAATACAGAGAAACTGGATTGGCTCAACGCTCAATACCTGAGAAAGAAGTCGGATCAGGAAATCGTTTCGATGCTAAAGGATGAGCTCAAGAAATCGCAGTTTGGAAATAGCTCGTACCGTGATGATTACCTGCGAAACGTCGTGGCCGCAATGCGCGAGCGTGTGAGTTTTGTCAGGGATTTTCTCGAAAAGAGTCCGTATTTTTTTTCTGCTCCCAAAGAATATGATCCGGGAGTTGTGAAAAAGAGATGGAATTCCGAAGCCCCCGGCAGGATGAAAAAATTGTCTGAGGAGTTTTCCGGGCTGCAGAATTCAGGGAGAGAGGATTTTGAGGCAACGCTTGAGCGTACCGCCGAAACTCTGAAAATTAATCGGGGAGATTTGATTCACCCTTTGCGTTTGGCTGTGTCCGGAGTGGGCGCGGGCCCGGGCCTTTATGATATCCTTTACGTCATCGGCAAGGAAGAAACAATCCAAAGGATCACCACTGCACTAGAGCGGCTGAAGTGACGACGATCGAAAAAGACAAACCGATGGAGAAACCAGCTGTTGGCGATGTGAAGCCGCGCGCGGAGGCGGCCGAACGGAGGAACTTCATCCGGGATATCATCGACGAAGACATCAAAACAAACAAATATCAGGGCAGAGTCCAGACGCGGTTTCCCCCCGAACCCAACGGGTATTTGCATATTGGACACGCGAAATCCATTTGCCTGAATTTCGGCATTGCGAGAGACTACAAAGGC
>CAYNRS010000290.1:0-2327 GCA_964399565.1 uncultured Ignavibacteriaceae bacterium | reverse complement strand
GGTTCACAAACGTTATCTCGCCTGGTGTTGGGGAAATCCGACGAAAGAAGAATTGGAATACGTCGAATCCATCCAGAAAGACGTGAAGTGGTTGGGGTTTGACTGGGAGGAAAGGCTGTTTTACGCGTCGGACTATTTCGAACAACTGTATGAATTTGCCGTAAAGCTGATCAAGAAGGGCAAGGCGTACGTCTGCGACCTCACTGCGGATCAGGTCCGTGAACACAGAGGCACGCTGACGGAGCCCGGAAAAGACAGTCCCTACAGAAATCGGTCGGTCGAGGAAAACCTCGACCTTTTTGCACGCATGCGCAAGGGAGAATTTCCTAATGGTGCGCGCACATTGCGGTCGAAGATTGACATGGCCTCGCCCAATCTGAACATGCGGGACCCTGTGATGTACCGCGTCCTTCACGCATCGCATCATCGAACGGGGGACGCGTGGTGCGTCTATCCCACGTATGACTGGGCTCATGGCCAGTCTGACTCGATTGAAAGAATAACGCATTCCGTTTGCACGCTGGAATTCGCCGACCATCGCCCGTTATATGATTGGTTTCTGGATGAGCTTGAGGTTTACCATCCGCAGCAAATTGAGTTCGCAAGACTGAATCTGACATACACCGTCATGAGCAAGCGGAAGCTCCTCCAGCTCGTGGAAGAGGGGTTTGTCAACGGATGGAATGATCCGCGCATGCCGACGATCTCAGGAATGCGCCGCCGCGGGTTTACACCGGAATCTCTTCGGCTTTTTGCTGACCGAATCGGCGTTGCTCGGAGCGAGAGCACGGTCGATGTGGCAATGCTCGAGGATTGTCTCAGGGATGACCTCAACAAGCGCGCCCGAAGAGTCATGGCGGTTCTTCGGCCGATCAAAGTTGTTATCGAAAACTACCCGGAAGGGCAAGTTGAGGAATTGGATGCCGTTAATAATCCCGAAGATGGCTCGATGGGAGTCCGGAAGGTTCCGTTTTCGCGAAATCTGTACATCGAACTTGACGATTTCCGCGAGATCCCGCCAAAAAAATATTTTCGCCTTTCCCCTGGCGTCGAAGTCCGATTGAGGTATGCCTACATCATCAAATGCATCGGAGTTGTGAAAGATGAAAAAACTGGAGAAATCACAGAGCTTCGTTGTACGTACGATCCGGAAACACGAAGCGGCTCTCCGCAAAGCTCCCGTAAAGTAAAGGGGACGATCCACTGGGTGTCGGCTCAACACACCGTTGACGCTGAAGCTCGTTTGTACGACCGTTTGTTCACTGTGGAAAGTCCCGGCGGTGACAATTGGCGGGATTTCATCAACTTAAAAGCGCTCGAGACTTTGAGAGGATGCAAAGTCGAGCAGAGCCTGACCACGGCCAAACCTGAACAATTGTTCCAATTCGAGCGGCTCGGATATTTTTGCGTTGACGAGGATTCGCGCGCGCAGAATCTTGTTTTTAATCGCTCCGTTACGTTGCGCGACACATGGGCGAAGATAGAAAAATCTGGCACCTAATTTAGGTAGAAGTCCGGCTTTTGCCTGGTTAAGGCGAGGAAAAAGACAGGCTTCTTACAAGCGACAATTCGTTACAATCGAAGTCCGCATGTCCAAGAAAAATCTCGACATCATCCGTCTTCATAACGCTGTCTTCTACGCTTACCACGGTGTCTTATCGGACGAGCAAAGCCTTGGCGGAAAGTTCGAAGTCGACGTTGACTTATATTGCGACCTTTCCAAAGGAGCAAAATCAGATCATCTGAAGGAAACTGTTGACTACGAAAGGGTCTACGATTGCATCAAAGGGCTGGTGTTGGGAAAGAAATATTTTCTGCTCGAGGCTCTCGGAAAAACGATTGCACAAGGTATTCTCAGGAATTTCAAGAAAGTGCAGAGGATTGTCGTTCGAGTGAGAAAACCCGGGGCGCCTGTGAAAGGCGTTATCGACTTCGTTGAAGTCGTCATAGAGGATTCCCGTTAGCGATGCGGAACATCTTTCTGTGTCTCGGTTCAAACATTGAAGACCGGATGGGCTATCTTCAGGCTGCCTTGCAGCAAATTCACAAGCTTCCGCACACATCGGTCGTGAATGTCTCTTCCGTCTACGAAACAGAACCTGTCGGCAAAAAGGACCAACCCGATTTTCTCAACATGGTGGCGGAGGCCGAATCCGAACTTCCGCTTGATGAGTTGCTTCGAGAATTGAAATCGCTCGAAAGACGACTGGGCAGGAAACAAACCGAACGCTGGGGGCCAAGAGAGATCGACATCGATATTCTTTATGCAGGCGGCCTGATGGTGAGCACGCCGGATTTCAGAGTTCCCCATCCAGAAGCAGCCAATC
>CAYNRS010000289.1:3167-3782 GCA_964399565.1 uncultured Ignavibacteriaceae bacterium | reverse complement strand
TAGCGGGAAAAGATCAATGTAAATTACCGGTTTAGCGGTATTATGTCACTAAAAATGTCACGAAGCCCCGCAAAAACTAGGCTTGAGTCTCACCGCCGTCGCGGGTTCTTGGTACTACGCAGATCTCAGTGCATTCACGATGTTGAGGCGGGCGGCGCGGACGGCAGGCAGGAAGCCGCCCGTAATACCCATCAGGATAGAAAAAACAAGGGCAGAAAAAATGATGTCGATAGTGAGCGTGAAAGAAAACTCCAGCTCGGCGAAGGACCCGAAATTCAGCGTCGAGACAGTTATGAGTTGCAGCCAGGAGGCAACAAACAATCCAATCGTCGCCCCAATCAGAGAGATCATTAAGGATTCCGTCATGAAAGCTGCAAGAACACTTCGTCGACGGAAGCCAAGGGCCCTCAGTGTCCCAATCTCCACCGTGCGGTTGGCGACGGCAGCATACATTGTTATCATCGCTCCAATGATTGCACCAACGCTGAAGAATACTGTTATGAAAACACCCAATACAGAAATGAAGATTGCCATGAACTCAGACTGTTCTTCGAAGTATGCCTGTTCCGTCTTGGGCTCGAATTGCTGAAGACGATTATCCTCTTCAAATGCTTT
>CAYNRS010000289.1:0-3157 GCA_964399565.1 uncultured Ignavibacteriaceae bacterium | reverse complement strand
GATTGCGTCAATTTCGCCCGGACTCGTCATCCGGAAGGTGATCGTTGAAAAAGCTCCTTGACGGCTGAAGGCATCCTGCATCTGGCTTACGTCTCCCCAAACCTCAGAGTCAAAGCCCGTCCCACCGGCTTCCATTCGACCGACGATTGACCAAACATCTCCGCCAAACTTAATTGTACTGCCAATCTGAGCTCCCTCAAACCTTCTCGAAATGGAGCCGCCCACAATGACCTCACGCGCTCCCCAGGTGAACATTCTCCCTTCAACGACCTTAACCTGTGATCGAAGTTGGAGAGCCGCCGGTGACACGCCGCGCACGGTTACGTTGCTGATTCCACCCCCCGTGCCGATTTTCGGGAGGTTGATAATTACGACGACATCACCCGAAGCAAGAGGCCGCTGGTCTGAACCCTTTGCGACCTGAGGCAAAGAAAGAATGATGTTATAAGTGTCGTTCAAAATTATGCTCGAGATCTCTCCCTGCGCGGCCTTGCGCGCAACAATAATATTCTCTGTCGATCCTGTCGCAACAAGAGTTTTGCGAACGCCGGCGGCAAGCATAAGGACGGCCGCGAAAACGAAGACCACCAAGGCAATACCCGTCACAGTAATGGCGGTTGTCAATCGGCGGGTTCTGAAGTTCCGTATAGTGTATTTCAGAGGTATTTTCATTCTCAAGCCCTTGACAAGAAAATCATCCTACGAAGCGAAGGCCGTCAACAATCGAAGTTCGGACGGCGCGCTGGATGGGAAACAACGCTGCGATAATTCCCACAAGGAGAGCCGATGCTCCGGCGAGAACAATGGTTGAAGGTTCAATGTAAAAAATCGGAAACCATGATTTGGGAACAAAGAGCGAAAACATGCCGACGATTGGGTACGTGAGCGCCAGGCCGAGACCGCCGCCGAAAATGGAAATAATGAGAGATTCTCCGGCGATGAGTTTTGTCAAATGGCTCCCCGAAAAACCAATTGTCTTAAGGACGGCGTATTCCTTCGTTCGCTCTCTCGCTGACATGATCATCGTATTGCCGAGGACCAGCATGATAATCCCAATAATGACAAAAGACATGAAATTCAGGAGCATAAGAATCAGGCTCGTTCCGGCGATGAAATCTTCCTGGAAGGCGGCCTCAGTTTCGGTTTTTGTTTCGGCCCGGGAGTTTTTAAACAGCTCGTCGACTTGTTGTGAAATCATGGCCGCATCGGCAGGGTTGTGAATACGAATGATATACCAGCCTACCTCGCCGGCCCGTCCGGGCATATCCTGCTTCATTCTCTCGTCAAGGTAGGACCAGTGGAACCACATTTGTGTGCCGTCGACCTTTTCATCCCTCGGTTGATAAACGGCACGGACAACAAATTCCCATCTGCCGGGATAAATGTCTCCTTCGATGGGAATGATGTCGCCAAGCTTGAAATTGTATTGTTTTGCCAGGTCTGCGCCGACGACGCAGGCATTCCGTTCTTTCATGAAAGCTTCGAGTTGATCCGGCGGTACGATGAATTCAGGATAGACCTGGAGAGCCGTTGCAGCGTCAGCTGCCATTCGGGCAAAGAACTGATTCTTGTCAATATAGACGCCCTGAAACCAGTTCATGTAGGTCACGGTTTCGACTCCGGGTATCCGCGCGATCTTGTCCCGGTATGCAAGCGGAAGAGGGAAAATGAACGAGACAGCGTTTCGCGTAATCAACCGGTTTGCCGCCGAGGCTTCAACGCCCGCGTACCACGCTGTAACCACGGTCCTAAGAAAACCAAAGGCCATGACGGCAATAGCAATACCAAGGATGGTGAGAGATGTCCGGAGCTTGTGGCGAAGCGCGTTTTTGAACATCAACTTGAGAATTCTCATGGCGCTCTCCTACTTCAACTCACCTTTATCCAGGTGTCTCACAGTATGGGCTTTTTCCGCCGCGCGTGGGTCGTGCGTTACCATGACAATCGTCTTCTTGAATTCCTTGTTGAGCCTTTCCAGCAGCGTCAGGATTTCCTCAGCGGAGTGCTTGTCGAGGTCTCCGGTCGGTTCGTCTGCCACGAGAAGAGTCGGGTCTGTGGCAATGGCCCGGGCTATCGCAACGCGCTGCTCCTGTCCGCCGGAGAGTTGTTTGGGATAATGATACATGCGGTCAGCAAGGCCAACCACCTGGAGGACAAACTCGACATGCTTCTTGCGATCGGTTTTTGACAAACTCGTCAGGAGCAACGGGAGCTCTACGTTTTCATAAGCGGTGAGAACCGGGATGAGGTTGTAGAACTGGAAGATAAAGCCGACATGTGTTGCACGCCACTTCGCGAGCGCTGTTTCGCTGAGAGCGCCGATGTCCGTTCCGCCGACTGTAATTTTTCCTTTCGAAGGCCGGTCGATGCCTGCAACGAGATTCAGGAGAGTTGTCTTTCCTGAACCAGAAGGACCCATGAGGCCGAGGAAATCCCCTTCGTTGACGGAAAGCGAGATATTATTCAGAACGGGAATCTCGAAACTATCCCGCTGGTATGATTTCGAAACATTTTCAACATGAATCAGTGAATTTGCCATGCGTTACTCCTAGAGGACTTTGACTTTCATTCCTGCTGAAATTTCATCAGTGAGTCTGTCGATAACTTTGTCGCCCGCTCTCAGTCCGCCCGTAATTTCCACGAGCGACCCCACGCTCCTTCCGGTTGTCACAACAACTTCAGTTGCAAGAGTTTCACGGACGATGAACACCACTTTTTGGCCGTTGTGTTCTCTTATTGCCGATGAAGGAACCGTCAGGAATGGTTTTGCCCCGAGCTGCGCAGGGTCGGATGCTTTCGTCAGGAATAAGACCTTTGCACTCATCTCCGGCAAAACACGGCTATCGTACGACTTAAATCCCACTTTTACAAGAACTGTTGCCTTGGCCCTGTCGGCCGTGGGGACGATCTTTGTGACAAAACCTTCGTAGCGTTGCTCCGGATATGCATCCAGGGTTATCTCACACGGTTGGTTCGCATTGATGCGCTCAATATTGGCTTCCGACACATCAGCTTCGACCTCGAGCGATCTCATATCAGCAATCGTAACAACTGCCGCGCGGGACGTGCTGCTCGCGCCCAGCGGAGACACGATTTCGCCGACATCGGCGTTTTTTGTGAGCACGGTGCCGTCAAACGGCGCACGAACCAGCGTGTA
>CAYNRS010000288.1:0-3790 GCA_964399565.1 uncultured Ignavibacteriaceae bacterium | reverse complement strand
TGGCCGATGGTAATAGGCCGTTCATCAGGTTTCGTCGCAAGAAACCCGGGAATAACACTGAACGCCACAATAATGATTGGCATCAAAACCAAGGAGATGATGAAGGCTTTGGATTTCACCTTTTCGACAAACTCCCATTTGGCAACTCCCCAGAATTTCATTTGAGGTTGCCTCCATCCCTGGTCTTGTTCTCGTTGATCACCTGAGCCTTCGTTTGGACGTAACGGAAACCAGCGAACCCGACGGCTGCGAGAATTAACGCGGGAGCAAGAAATGAAGGCTCCTCGTTCATCAATTCAGCCGCGGTGAATCCGAGGAACACGAGAATTCCCATCACGAGCGATAAAAGCGCTTTTCGCAATCGGGGGTCTTTGTGAACGCCGGGCGGCTTCGTGGGAACTATCGGCTCTTCAATCTTCTTCTCGGATTCTCTTGGAATCCCGACAACGTTGATAAAGATGGAGTTCAATGACGGCTCAACGATTTCAAATTTCCGCAAACTGAGTTTTGAATCGAGCTTGTTGAGTAATTCCCTGGTTTGAGTAATATCTTTCAGTTCAAGCTCGGCGTAGTTCTGATAAACATCCGCCCGGCGGACAAAGGGCAGAGTTCGCAGAAAGGATCCATCGCCCTCGAATTCCAAGTGGACTGAGTTTGTTCCGTATTTTTTCTTGACATCGCGCAACGAGCCGCCGAGAACAATTTTCCCCTTGTTGATAAGACATATGTTGTCGCACATTTTCTCGACTTGTTCCATCTGGTGCGTCGAAAAAATGATCGCCGTGTTCTGTTGACGGACTTCCATGAGTATGTCTTTGAGCAGAATCTGATTCACGGGATCGAGGCCGGAGAATGGTTCGTCGAGAATGAGCAATTGGGGGCGATGGATGAGGGCGGCGATGAGTTGAATCTTTTGCTGGTTTCCTTTGGACAACTCCTCGACTTTCCTGTGTCCGCTGTCACCCAGCCCAAAACGCTCCAGCCATTGATATGCCGTCTTTTTTGCGGCCGCGCCGGAGATGCCTTTGAGCGAAGCAAAATAGAGAATCACGTTGAGGATTTTGCTTTTGCGGTAAAGTCCCCGCTCTTCGGGCAAATAACCGATGATGTTCCACATTTCCTCGGTAAACGGCCGATCATCAAAGAAGATCTCTCCTCCATCCGGCCTGATAATATTCAGGACAGTACGGATGGTGGTCGTTTTTCCGGCGCCGTTTGGACCGAGCAAGCCAAACAGCTCCCCTCGCTTCACTTCAAGCGAAACGCCGTCCACTGCTACAACGGTGTCGAATTCTTTTCTAAGGTTGGTAACTTTTAGCATCAGTTTTTCTTCGCGACCTTTGCGGTTATCTTTTTCCTAGGGAGCCAACCTGTAAATCATCCTCGGGAATGGAATGGTTTCCCGCACATGATCGAGCCCGCAAATCCACCCCACTGTGCGCTCTATGCCCAATCCGAAGCCCGAGTGGGGAACAGTTCCATACCTCCGCAAATCGAGATACCATTCAAACGCCGACTGAGGCAGGTTGTGTTCAGCGATTCTTTTCAACAACACATCGAAGTCGTCCTCACGTTGACTGCCGCCGATAATCTCGCCATATCCCTCGGGAGCGAGGACATCGACTGCAAGTGCAAGCTCGGGGTTTTTCGGATCACGCTTCATATAAAAGGCTTTTATCTTTGCCGGGTATCGATGAACGATCACCGGCCTGTCAAACTGCTCGGAAATAACGGTTTCGTCGGTTCCTCCGAAGTCATTGCCCCATTCAAAGGCCACCCCTTTTTTCTTGAGAATCTCTACCGCCTCGTCGTAGGAAATTCTCGGAAGTGGCTTCTTCACGTTCCGCAAAAACGTCATGTTCCGTTCCAGGGTCTTGAGCTCTTCTTGCCGCTCCTTCAGAACAGTCTGCACTATGTGTTCGAGGAAATCCTCGGCCAACTCGATGTTGTCATCAAGATCATTGAATGCCACCTCAGGCTCAACCATCCAGAACTCAGACAAATGCCTTCGTGTTTTGGATTTTTCGGCTCTGAAGGTCGGCCCGAAACAATACACCTTTCCAAAAGCCATCGCTCCCGCCTCGGCATAGAGTTGACCGGACTGCGTGAGATAGGCTTTTCCAAGGTCAAAGTATTCAGTTTCAAAAAGGGTTGTTGTGCCCTCAACAGCGTTGGGCGTGAGAATGGGCGAATCGACGAGAATAAACCCCCGGCCGTCAAAGAAATCGCGAATGGCTTTAATAATCGTGTGACGAACGCGCATGATGGCATGCTGGCGGGCTGAGCGGAGCCACAAATGCCGACGATCCGCGAGAAACTCCACGCCATGCTCCTTTGGCGTGATTGGATACTCTTTTGCAATCTGGATGATGTTCAACCCAGAGAGCTCCATCTCGTAGCCTCCGGGAGCCCTGTCATCCTTCCGTATCTTTCCTTTAACTGAGAACGAGGATTCCTGCGTCAGTTCATCGAAGGAGGCAAAGATGTCGTCTGTCAAGTTGCCCTTGACCATAACGCATTGAATGACGCCAGTTCCGTCCCGCAGAAGGAGAAAACGTATTTTGCCGCTCGACCTTTTGTTGTATAACCAGCCTTGCAGCTCCACTTCCTGGCCGACGTGTTTCGAAAGCTCTTCTATGTAGATTTTAGCCATGAATTCAAAAAAAATCGTTGCTGAATATACCAAACAGAAGCTTCTTCTTCAATGAAAATTGAGGCAGCTTGTGCGGAGAATCTGAGGAAATCAGGAGTTGTTTTCGGTTTGGTGTTCTTTGTGTTCTTGTTGCGGGAGATCCTTGAACTTCGCGTCCGTCACGTTCTTGTATTCCACCTGAGACTTCGTTCTCGATGGAGAATTCCCTTGCGGTTGTCCCTGACGAATCTTCCACTCCTTGTACCATCTGATCAGGTTCGAAACCACAAGCGACAAAACGTAAAAGAGCGCAGCGAAGACGATGAACCTGAGCATTTCACTTCCTTGACGCCGGGCTGTAGTACTCCACGGGCGCACGATTGGGCTTGGTGATCTGGCCGATGAGCTCCTCGAAATCGTCTTTGTTCCCGACAAAATCAATGTCGGTGGCCTTGACAATAAGCAGCGGCGATGATTTATACCGGAAGAAGAAGTAATTGTACGCCTCATTGAGATCGCGGATGTATTCTTCCGACATCTTCTCTTCCATCTTCCGTGCGCGTTTCCTGATATTATTCATGAGTCGTTCTGTGCTCGATTGCAAATACACGACAAGATCAGGCTGGGGGATGCTCTTTTCGATTGCCGTCACCACCGTCTCGTACAATTTGAGCTCTTCGTCCTTCAAGGTCAGGTAGGCAAAAATCTTGTCCTTCTCAAAAATGTAGTCGGAGACTATGTGTGAGTTGAACAAATCCGCCTGAAAGAGCTCCTGCTGCTGTTTGTACCGGCTCAACAGGAAGAAGATCTGAGTTTGAAATGCATAACGGTCCACATCCTCATAAAACTTTGCAAGGAAAGGGTTCTCATCAAATCTTTCCAAAACAAGCCGTGCATTCAGTTTCTCTGACAGCATTTGAGCCAGCGTTGTCTTCCCCGCCCCTATCACTCCTTCAATGGCAACATAACGAATCTCTTTAGGGAAATGCAATCAATGCTCCTGGAGGTGTGTGGAGTATTCGGTTTTTCGAACGGCACTCTGATCGGAACACCGCTGGAGCAATTGCGAAATCGTGCGATTCAATAAGGGATCCCGGAATGCGCCTGCGATTTCCGCAAGCGGGCAAAGAACAAACCTTCGATTGGCTGCTTCTGGAT
>CAYNRS010000287.1:0-3792 GCA_964399565.1 uncultured Ignavibacteriaceae bacterium | reverse complement strand
CTGATTGTCCCTTTCTGATGCTGAGGTCCGCGATAGTCGAGGTAAGGCCCACACGAAACCTCCTTCCCCACAGATTCGACGCCTCGATTCACTGCGACCTGCTCGACCAGTTCACGTTCTACGGCGCTGTTCGGAAGTTTAACCTCGATTTCTACTGCAAGACCTTCGGCATTGAAAGCCCCAAGTCACACGGCGTTACTGGACTGGACCTTGCCCGACTTTACCAAGAAAAGAGGTTTAAGGAGATTGCTGAATATTGCCTTGGGGACTTGAAGGCAACTGCAGATTTGTTCAGGAAGTGGGAAAAGTACTTAAGCGCCCCATGAAGATCAGTAGTCATGGCATGAGTGAGCCCAGTCTAAGGAGATTCGGGAAAGACGAAGAAAAGGAAAAAGCCCGACGCGCTGAGCGGAGCGAAGTCGAAGCGCGCACTAGTCTATCATTGACTTAGTTCAGTCTTCGACTTCGTGTCAGGTTTAAGCGATTAACACTGCGCTCAGACTGTCTTGGAGTGATTGTTGTTTGCCACCCAGTGGACTCATCCACCACCCCTCCTATATGAGAAGGCCTTGCCTGCATGTACGCTGTTCATGGCGTCTCCTCAGGCACAGACTTCTTCCCGCATTTGCGCAGGTATCAAGCGCACGTTAGGTGTTATGCCCCGCCGTGTCGTAACTTTGACGAAATCGATCAAGAGACTTGTGTATGAATGATAGACTGACGCTCCGGCTTTGGCAAAATGTTCTTTCAGCAGCTCGTGGACCTTTCGGAGATTGTACCAGGGAACACCTGGAAAGAGATGATGGGCGAGGTGGTAATTGAGATTACACATCATGAACGAAACAAACCAGTTGCTGAGAACCGTTCTTGTGTCCGTGAACTCATTTCCTGCTGTCATAAGCCCGTGTTCGGCGATCCCCCGAACATTCGAGAGTTGACCGGCGATGAGAAGCGGAATGATCCACGCCTTGATGATGGTGACTGTTGGGAACAACAAGAAGATTGCAACATAGAACGCGATCATTATTGCGTATTCGACCACAATGTCGGTTTTTTGTGTGTTCCGCGCACTCTGAAATCCTTTGATGGCCACGGTGGGGATGTAGAGATAAATCCCCACAATCAAAGTGAAGTAATAAGCAAAGATGAGCGGAACAGAGTTCTTGGCGGTCGCCTCGATGTCGTCAGGATGAGTCTCGCTTTTTGTTTTCGCGTGGTGCGCGGTGTGGATGGAACGATAGGCGGAGACTGCAACAAGACCGGGCAATCCACAAATAAACCCCGTCCAGCGATTGACCTTCACGTTTTTGGATAACAGGGAATGACAGGACTCATGCATGAGAATGGGCAACCCGACGACGGAACATGCGATAAGAAAAGTGCAAGCAAGCTGAATGGCCAGGAATTCCGTGCTTAAGAGAATCCAAGCCGCCACTACCCATTGTGCGATGAAGAAAAGAATCCTTGCATTATGGCGAACGTCAAGCTGCTGAAGCTCCCGGATCCGCTGCCATGTTTCTTTGGGGATGGAGTGCCTTGTCAAAACAGCGACTCCGGGCGCGTCGGCACAAAAGTAGATCTCGGGATTTCGTTGCGATTTGGCTTCCTGTGACATCACTTCCTCCGTGTGGTTGAGTTCGATAATGAGTTTTATTCTCATTATATGAGTCTGGTCGGGAGGAGTTGTCACAGATTTGTCAAAGGAGCGTAAAAGTCCTGCGAGATTTTCGAAGGACAAACTGGAGGAAAGATTCTCAGGGAGTCTCTGAAATACTGTCAGTGGGTTCTGAGCGGTACGGTGGAGTTTCTTAGGAGGTGGGAGAATTACCTCGGTATCTGAATTTGTGTGCCGCAGGAGATCATTTCTCGCCGCGACGCGTTTTCACAGAACGCAAACGATGCTTATCTCTTCGTGAACTTCCAATCTGTGTAAATTGGCGGTAAGAACAGGTGTTTGTCCGCAAGCAGTTTCTTGAGATAGGGAATCTTCATCCCGGCCGGGATTACGGACGACAGTAAAGTGCCGCTTTTTGGCTGTTCCGCCATCCACTCGTACAAGTATCCTCGCGTATTCAAAGCGTAGACGATCTTTTTGCCTCCCAAGGACTCCTGAGCACGAAACCTCAAGTCCACATGTTGAGGCGGAAGCAGCATAAGATAGTCCTGGTCGGAAGAAGTCAGCATTTCAATTACATTTCTACCGTCCGAATCTTTTGCCGAAACCAATGGCACGGACGTTCCGCTGAGCGGCGATACTTTGCTCCAATCAACAAGCGCTGCGTCGATTCTCCAGACATCCGTCAGCATTTCGATTCGAATGCGCACACTCTCTTCGGGTTTCTTCATCTTGAACCTGAGGACTCTGGAGAATGGAACCGCATTCGCTTCCGGCTGTATTCTTCCAATGTGTTGCCATCGTCCTTCATCCCAGACGAACGCCTTGAGCGAGCTTTCATCGATCCAACGTCTGAGAATGTTCACGAGTTCGGGGTCGTTCTCCACAGCGTACATGAAATTCAAGAATTGATCGCCGAGGAATCCGAACAAATGTTTGAAGACCATGCTCGAGAGCTGAGTATTGATGCCGTGAAGAACCAGAGTTCCCTCATATGATCGCGAAGTCTTTGCAAACTCAAATTCCAGAACATCGTTTAAATCCGAGTCGGGCGAAGTCCGCGATAAATCCGATTCCCAGTACGTTTCGTCTCTTCGCACAACCTGGCTAAGTACATTACGGTTCGAATGATCGACAGCCCTGTCCGGCGCCTGAAGCGCATACGTTGGCCAGGCCGTATTTTGAGCGTCAAGATAGACGGATGCCCCAGGTTCACATTCGAATGCAGTCAAGCTCACACTATTAATGTAATGAGTCTCCGCCCGTTCATTAGTGATTCGTATATCGAATTCTGAATTTCTTTCCCTGAGCGAAGGCAGCATGCTCGATGAAGTGTACTCCAACGATTTCCCCAACGCAGTCGCAAACGCTTCGGCCTCCAGGACGTAACGGTCGCCACTCCAACTGTAAATGAACGGACAGGATTCGCCTCCACCAGTGGCAGGACTATGAATCGCTTCGGTTGGCGTGACTCTCAGTGCGTCGGAGCCTCCAAAGGAATTCGCTGCGGTCACCACAAACGCACCAACCGCTATTCCCATGCCCACGTATTGAAAAAAGCCCGTCTTTCGCGCCTGAATGTAGGAAATCTTCCTAAAATCGATGCTGCCGCTAAATTGTTCGCGTTCGCCACCCTTTATTCGGAAACCTGATGAGACGAGCGTTGAATCCGTCGGCAGATACGAAGTGAGTTCAAAAAGCGTGGTGTCATTCGTTAAGACAGTGATGGGGCCCAACTCAAGCGGCGAACGGAGTTGAGAGCGCCGGGTTACGGATTGTTGCGTTGAGCAGCCGTCAACGAAGAAAGCGGCGATGATGAAAATCCACAACAGTGATTTCGACGACGTCATTCACGCCCCCTTTGACCGTTCACCACAGTCTGACACTAAACTGTGCGGCAGCCATAAAACTACTGAGATTAAGAGTTGCGGTCTCGTTATTGCCCGCAACCGCTTTGAGCTCTTGCATGAAAACGTACCTGAGCGAAATGTCCATTGATAGTGTTGTCGAGCTCTTTGTCATGGCTCCTACCAAGAGTGTGTATCCTTTGGGCGCGCCTTCGGCCCTGATATCATCCAGGTACTTGTAGCTTTCGGGCGGCCCGATAGGATCGGGCCCGTAACGCTGTACAGTCTTGAAATAGTATCGCCCGAGGCCAAGCCCAATAAATGGTTGCA
>CAYNRS010000286.1:0-3807 GCA_964399565.1 uncultured Ignavibacteriaceae bacterium | reverse complement strand
GAGGGGCGGGCAAAGCTCGTCTCAAAGGTGGAGGACATCCTCGATGAATTGAAGCAGCAGTTTAAACAGATACTGAAGCGAAAACGTGAACCAGAACCTGATGTTGAATTGGAGCTCTTCGAGCAGAAGATAATGGACGTTCTCACATCAGACCCCATCCATATCGACACGATCGCAGAAGAAGCTCAAATCTCGCCGGGCGATGCCCTGGTTAATCTCCTCTCCCTGGAGTTCAAGGGACTTGTAAAGCAGTTGCCCGGAAAAATGTTTACAAAGCTGTAACTCTCTCCTTACTATTTCTTGGGCTTGAGTTCCCACAATACGTTAACAATCTTCCACTCTCCGTTCCATCGTGCCAGGTGCATATAGTCGATCCATCCCGACATAATTGCCTTTACACTGGCGGCATTTTCAAATACGTCCAGGATGTACACGTCTTTTTGTTGTTGCTCTTTGGGCGTGTTTTTTCCGCCACCACGTCGTGTACCGTTCACGAGTCTTGTTGCGCCCATGCCATCGAGGAAATTCTTCCCCGTTTTGTCGTCGACCATTACGATTCTTTTTGCCAATTCGGGATGTAAAGCGCTTTCCATTCTCGCGGCATCGGCCTCGTACCAGCCTTCAACGTAATTCAAAGCCGTTTTCCTGATTGCCGCTGAATCCGCTGCAGTCTGGGCTACCAACGACGCCGAAGCAGCCATGAGAATCATCGCTGCAAAGACCATGATCTTCATGCTCTTCCCCCTATTGTTTGTGGATTCCGAGTTCACTCAAGTCGATCTGGAAGATATTCCCCTGTCCGTTCAGAGTACTCCTGAGCCGCTTGACGAGTTCGTCATAGCTAAAAGGCTTTTCAGGAGGCGTGTCAACAAAACTCCGGAAACTTGTCCAGAAGAAGTAGTTGCCGTCAGGGGTGACAATCGGACAATACTCACGTTGATTGGAGTTGATTTTTGGGCCGAGGTTCCGAGCCTTTGTCCAGGCGCCGTTATTCCACTCGCTGATGTAGAGATCTCCGCCGCCGTATGAATCTGGACGACCGTATCCTGCGAAAATAATGTAACTCTTGTCCGGCGCGAGGTAATTGTCAATCTCGGCTGTTGCCGCATTGATGGAATCTCCCAGATTTGCCGGCTCACCGTATTTTTCGTCTGCCCACGTCGACATGTAAATGTCATAACCCTTGCCTCCCGGCCTGTTCGAACTGAAGATAATCGTTCCATCATCCGCCACTGACGGATAGAATTCGTCATTCTCCGTGTTCACCGGCGCTCCAAGATTTTGCGGCTCTCCCCAGCCTTTGCCAACTCTCTCGACAACATAGAGGTCGAAGTTTTTGCGTTCTTTTCCGGGGATGGGGCGGTTGGAACAGAAAAACATTTTCTTTCCGTCTTTTGTCAGGGCCGGGTCATAATCATTGTATCTTCCCGAAAACGATAGCACTTTCGGTTTTGTCCATTTTCCGTACACAAAATGTGATTCGACCATGACACCGAGTCTCCCCTGAACATTTTTGGAGAAATAGATGGTGTTGCCGTCCGAGGTGAACGTGGCGTTCAACTCATCGTCGGGTGTTGAAATCACACCCTCGCCGAACAATCGGGGTTCCGTGATAGGCTTGGGAGACGCGTACGCACTGCGTTGGCTTGTCTTTTGGGAGTTGGCTTGAAAGGCGATCGCAAGAATGAGGATTCCACAAACGAGGACACCGCCCAAGGGGAGTTTTTCCATTGTTCCTCCTTCAAAATTGTAATGGATCTGGCGAGCTGAACTAAAATCTACGTGGGCGCCCCGGGAAAGTTTCTCTCGATGAAACAAAAAAGCGGCTTCTTGTCCTGTTTACAAAAAGCCGCGGTGAGTACTCGGAGTAATCTGCTATACGTTGAACCAATAGGTGAATTTGATCATAAAGATGTTATCCGGCTTGGTGGAGAAGAGCCTGTTGAAAGACCGTCTGAAGCGAAACTCACCATCGCCTTCATAGTCCGAACGACTTTGCGTCCACACCAGATAAATAGTCGAGCCCGGCCGGTATTCCCATCGGAGGACCGAATTCCCTCGCAATGAAGTAAAGTTAAAATCAGGATTGGAGATACTCATCGTAGGGCTTATACCTGCGCCATCTGGATCGATATCATAACTCGTCACATTCCCGTCTTGATCCCGATTCACAACCAGCGTTGACCCATTCTCACCGAAGTTTCTGAAATTGAATGACCCCGGCTCGACAAAATCTCTCGGATTCGTGTATTTCCCGGACGACATCAAAGGCTGCATAAAGAGCTGCAGGCTCAGGTGTGGCGTGAACGTCCAGTTAAGTCTCAGGTTTGCTGAGAGCGTCGTCTGGTCGATGTTCGCAAAGATGTATCTTCTGCCGTATGTCCCCGAAGCTGTGGGATCGTCGTAAGACGTTACCCATTGTGCATCCTGGAAGTTCTTGTTGTAGCTCGGTCCAAAAGAGAAGTTAATGTTCGGGGCAGGTTTATACGTGAGAGAGAGCTCGCCCGTATATTGTTTTCCCCCGCCGCCGATGTAAGTGAACCCGAAGACTTCGCCCGTGACTTCTTTTCTACTATCAGACCATATACCGCCAAAAAATTCCCGGCCAATCGGATTTTTCATCACCGGGCCGCCCCGCGTCGATCGCGAATCCAGAGAAGCTGGATTGTACGTGTAGCCCGCGAACGCACCCCAGAAATTTGGGAGCTGGATGTTCCAGTTATTCCACCAACCGTGCCACATGATCCGATTTCCAAAATCTCTGCTTTGAAAGAGAGCAGTTTGAATTCGGAGGGAATTATAATATGGTGTTGGATCAGTCCATTTGTATCCTCCCGCAATATGATAATTGATGTAATCGTTGCGCCATTGAAAACCGAGGTCGTTGACATCCAATCCTGGGCTGAGGACTCCCAATGCGGCATTCAGAAGCACTTGCCCTTTTTGCTTGTTGAGTGCAATTCTTCCGCCGAACCCGTTGAGGGATGTCGCACCACTGTCCACTCCCAGATATGCGGCGTCAGGTCTTTGGTAATAGTGGCGGGAATTCGTTTGCAAAGCCGTTATTCTCGTCTGATTTCCCGTGATTGAGGAGAATGCCGTCCAGCCATTAATGACGTACTCTTTGTCATCGTCGAGAAATGTCCAGCCGTCGATGCCCCCAACAAGCGCAGATGTGTTGATTTGGTTTTCCAGCCTCTTATCCTTGAACAAACGATGTGTATAGGTGGTGAGAACTCCGAAACCCTGGCGTCCGTCGTTGAAGTCTTTCTGAATGCGGCCAATCCCGTAGTACGTGAGGGGCTCCACTTCGAGGTCGTTTATGCGAACGCCGGATGTCTCCGCGCGGGCGTGTTCCCTGTTCGTCACCGCCTGGATAATGCCGAGATTCCACCCCTCCCCTACTTTTCCTGTGATCTTGCCGGCTCCTAGAATATGCGTGCCAATAGGATAGTCCAAAAAATCTGCTCCGAAGGGTATGCTGCCCTGTGGCGCGCGGCCAATCCGCCGGCTGTAAAGAAATTCCGGGTTTCCCCAGTTAAATCCCCAGTTGCTGTTCGCCCCGCCGTAACCGAAACTGAAAATGTTGTATCCTTCGACAAAGAAGGGTCTCTTCTCCTGAAAGTATGATTCGACGTCGCTCAGGTTGACAACGGCCGGGTCGACTTCCACCTGGCCGAAATCCGGGTTGACTGTCGCATTAAGCGTCAGGTTCGACGTGATTGCGACCTTCATGTCCGCACCCAGGCCCGGGAGATACCGCGAACTTGCTTTAAAAGGGTCGTTTGGTGCGGCCTTGAGGTACTA
>CAYNRS010000285.1:0-3808 GCA_964399565.1 uncultured Ignavibacteriaceae bacterium | reverse complement strand
TGAATCGACAAAACTTGTCGAAACGGTTGAATCGATTAGACTCATGCTTGTTGAATCAGAACCCCGATAAATCTTGTATCTCATCAGCGGCAGAGCCCCGCCGCCGTTTTGCCAGCTAAGGTTGATTGTAGTACCCGATGGTGTCGCGACAAGATCCACAGGTGGAAGCTGGAGGTTGAATTCGTTTGGCGATCGAACGACATTCGAAACGCGAAATTCATCGATTGAGGCATTCAAAGGAGAGCCCGTTGAACCGCCGACCCAATAATGGCCTATGACATCGTTTCCACCTGTGACGCTGAATAATCGAAAAGTTCGTGGAAATTCTTGCCTTACACCGTTGATATATAGGGCACCATCTCCGTTTGGCTCAATCGTGAAGGCAACGTGTGACCACCCGCCAGGCGTAAGGGTATCCTCGGAAACAAGAGGAATACCATCGCTGCATCCAGAGCCCAGATATATGTGATAACCGTTTCCGATCCAGAAGTAATCACCGGATGGATCACACCCGTTCTGAGGCCCCCAATAAAAAATGATGCCGCCTGTCGCTGTCGGATTCACCCACGTTTCCAAAGTCATATTCACTGTGGGAGTGATTCCAGATGGAAGCAATACATAGTCACTCAAGTTGCCGGGAAGAGCCCTTGCTTTCCCAAACCTTCCATCCACAATCGTCGTTCCTGTTGCCATTCCATTGTTGCCATAGCTGCTCGCATCGCTCACGGTTGAGCCGATGGTTTCGTTCATGTGGAGGAGAAGCACAGTGTTACCGTCGGGAACATATTCTCCTAACTGCACGGCTTGCGTTGCTGCACTCGCCGCGTGGCTCTTGGCGCCTTCGAAGCCTGTCGAATCTACGGGCGCGATCCGGTAATAGTATGTTGTTGCTGGGCTCAAACCAGCATCGGAGAACGATTCAGACGCTGTGGAATCGACTGGTAAAACATTTATTGAATCCGCTCCTCGATAAATCTTGTATCTCATCAGCGGCAGAGCCCCGCCGCCGTTTTGCCAGCTGAGGTTGATGGTTGTGCCACTTGGCGTTGCAATGAGGTTAACTGGCGGAAGTTGTAGGTTAAACTCGTTTGGCGAGCGGACGACGTTGGAAACGCGGACTTCATCGATAAGACCTTTGAAGGGATCTACACCACCCGAAACCAATCCTATCCCCAACAACCCGTTATTATCAGGACTTCCTTGTGTCGTTACAGTACCAACCGCATCCAATGCGCCATCAATATACACACTGAGTATTGTCGGTGTAACGACAGCGGCCAGGTGATGCCATTTTCCATCGTTCACCCGGCTAGTTGTTACAAGACTAGAGTTACCTTGATCTCCGGAGAGGGAAGCATCGTTGTATACTGAAAGAGCGATCTCACCAGCAGGCTGCATTACCAAAAACCATCCCCTCCCATTCCCTCCACGTTTATGAATCGGATGACCCGTGAGGTTTGTATAGTCCAACGTATTGATCCAGACCTCTAAGGTGTATGAACTAATGCCAAAGTTCAATGAAGTAGAATGTTGAACATCCACGCGGTCGGCAGTCGTGACGAAGCCCCTCGCCTTCCCAACCCTGCCGTCAATGATCGCCGTCCCCGTTGCGGTGCCGTTGTTATTATTGTCGCTCGCATCGTCGACCGTGGAGCCGCTGGTTTCGTTCATGTGGAGGAGGAGAACGGTGTTGGCGTCGGGATTGTATTCCCGCTGGGCATTAAGCGTAGATGGAACGGCACTTACTTCAATGGAGTACGCGCTCTCATTGCCAGCACTGTCGACCCCCGTGACGCGGAAGTAGTAGGTTGTGCCGTTGGTGAGGCCAGTGATTGTCTTGGTTGTGTCAGTGATTCCACCGGTTGTCGAATCAATCTTTGTTGTCGGATTCGGCGATGTGCTGCGGTAAATACGATAGCGGAGGAAGTCGGGCTCGGTGTTTTGGGACCAGCGGAGAGTGACTTGGGCGTTGCCTGGAGTGGCAATCAGATTCTGAGGCACCGATGGCGGAACAGCGATAGTGAAGGTTTGTTCCGAGGCAAACGCTGATCCGGCAAATGCATTATCAATCGCTTGGACACTCCAATAGTATGTTCCATCGGCCAGTCCCTTGAGAAACCACGACGTATCCTGCTGGGCATTGCCCATTTCCACGACTTTCCGCATTCCCGTCGAGACTGTAGCCGCAGGCGAAACAATGTCGACGCCATTGCTCGTCGTTCCAACGCGTATGTTGTAAGTCAGCCCTGGTTGTGGCGTCTCCAAATCTGTGACTCGATTCCACTTGAAAGACACATTCGACTCGTTGAGTGTTTGCGTCAGGTTGGTGGGACTGCTCGGCACAATGTTCGCAGTTGTTCCGCCATTCCGATAGAGCCTCGTCGAGAATTCCGTCGTGTTGGAGTTACCTGTCACCAAGAAATCAAGGTCGCCGTCGTTGTCGTAATCAGCCCACACAGCCCCCGGATCGCCATACGTGTACACCGGGATGAAGGACTCCGCAATCTCCACAAATGCTCCCCCTTCATTACGATAGATTTTAGTCGATCTTACCGCCATATTGATGAGTCCAGTGAGTAGAATGTCCAAGTCCCCGTCGTTATCGTAATCACCCCAATCAGCCGACCCCTGCCCAACCGGAGTGATTGAGAAAAGAACCTCAACGAAATTACCGCCCTCATTGCGATATATAGTTGTGAATGACCCGGAACCGCTTTCTCCCGCCAAAAGTAGATCCAAATCTCCGTCTGAATCGTAGTCTCCCCACGCTGCAGATCCTCTATGAACATTTGTAAGAGGGGCCACGATGTCTGTGAAATTGCCGTCATTGTTCTGATAGATTCTCGACTGAGGATTCACTCCATCATTTCCCATTAGCGCGATATCAAGGTCACTGTCTCCATCATAGTCACCCCATGCTACCGAACCACTGCCTACATTGACGAAACCGGCGTTTACAGCCGCAAAAGAATTGCTTTCGTTGCGATATAGTATCGACCTGGCTACACCTCCGTCATCCACACCAGTAATGACAATGTCGAGGTCACCGTCATTGTCATAATCACCCCAAGCGGCAGCTGCATATTGAAGGGGCGTTAGTGAAGCGTTAATATCCACAAAGGATCCATTGTCATTCCGATAGATCTTTGCTATGAGAGGTCCCGATAAACCGACCAAAAGAATGTCAAGGTCTCCATCTCGATCATAATCGCCCCAAATGCTGGCGCAACGACTAACACCTATGAGCGGTGCGCCAATGTCCACAAACGTCCCGCCATCGTTTCGGTAGAGTAAAGTAACCGCGGAGGTACCATCGTAACCGGTCAGCAGAAGATCCAAGTCTCCGTCATTGTCATAATCTCCCCAACCGGGGGAACCACTATTCACATCACGGAGAGCTGTACCCGAGTCAAAAAAGCGGTGGGGGACGGTGCTCACCTCCCCGCTGAAGCCACTCTCGTTTCCCGAACTGTCTACGGCCGTGATTTGGAAGTAGTACGTTGTGTAATTTGTCAGTCCGCCAATTACTTTCGTCGTGTCATTGATGCCACCTGTCGTTGAATCTATCTGCGTTGTCGGATTCGACGATGCGCCGCCGTAAACGCGGTAGCGGAGAAAATTGAAATCGCTCGATTGATTCCATGTCAACGAAACTTGGTTGTAGCCAGGCGTTGCCGTTAGATTCTGGGGTGTTGTCGGAGGGCCGTCGGGTTGAGCACTGACCTCATTGCTGTAGCTGCTTTCATTCCCGGTACTGTCCAACGCCGTAACCCGGAAGTAGTAGGTTGTGCCGTTGGTGAGACCAGTT
>CAYNRS010000284.1:0-3842 GCA_964399565.1 uncultured Ignavibacteriaceae bacterium | reverse complement strand
CAAACGTGTTCACCCTGCCTTGCGAGTCATAGACATGCTTTGTTGTGACACCATAGATCACGCCGGAGGTTCCGGCCGTTGCTGCAACATCCCCCGGGCGGAGTACATGCAGTGAAAGTGCGTTATTTGGCTGATCGCCGGCTCTGTAGGAAATCGGTATACCGGCCTTGAGGCCCAGTTCCTTCGATGCATTTTCATGGAGGTTCCCCTGAACTCCAAACGTCGGCATAATCTCTGGAATCAGGTTTTCATCAAAGCCGTAAAATTTCAAAAGGCCCGTTGCAACATGACCTTCCACAAAATCCCAGAGAATTCCCTCGCTCAATCCCGAAACTGTTGTGCAAACCCTACCAGTCATTCTGAAAGCAACATAATCCCCGGGCAGCATGATCTTATCAATTCTTTGAAAAATATCTGGACGGTTCTCCATGACCCACTTCAATTTCGAGGCAGTGAAATTTCCCGGCGCATTCAGACAGTGACCGAGGCAATATTCTTTTCCCAGCCTGGCATAAGCATTTTTTCCAATGTCGACGGCTCTTGAATCACACCAGATGATCGACGGCCCGAGAACATGTTGCTCTTTGTCAATCATCACGAGGCCGTGCATTTGGTACGAAATGCCTATCGCATGAACATCGGGAGAGGACATTGAGGCCTTGCTGAGCATCTTCTTTGTTGCCAGCACGACGTGCTCCCACCAGACTTCGGGGTGCTGCTCAGCCCAGCCCGGTTGAGGCGATTGTATCTTCAGTTCTTGTTCAGGGGAGATCGCTGAGGAAACCACTTCGCTGCTTTCTGCATCTAGCAGGGTAGCTTTGATAGAGGAGCTTCCAATGTCGTAGCCAATCAGGAATGACTTACCCATGGTTCGCTCTTCATGTCACGCGCGTGTTGAGCGAGGTACTGCGAGTTTGTCACGCATTAACAACTGATGAATGTTCAAGGACTTTCGAGGATTTGCGAATGACAAATTCTGTGTCGAGGACAACGCGTTCCACCGGGAGCAGCGTTGACGATTCAATATTCCTGATGAGAATTTCCGCCGCTGTCCTGCCGATTTCCACTTTTGGAGCGCTGATCGTTGTCAAGGGGACAGAGTAATTTTCTGCGTAGAAAATGTCGTCGTTCCCGATGACAGAGATTTCCTCCGGTATGGACACTTTAAGGTCCTTGAGGGCATTCATCACTGCCAATGCTTGATGGTCATTAAAACAAACAATCGCGGTAGGATAGTCTTCCCTTGCTTTGTCCTGGATATATCTTTTTGTTTTCGTGTAGGCCTCATCATAGTGTGATCCGATCGGAACAATCATGTCGTTTTCAAAAGCGAGGGTGCTTTCGCTAAATGCATGCCGAAAACCCTCGATCCTTTCCTGTGTGTGCGATGATTGAGGAGGGCCCGCAAAATGGACTATTCTTGTATGACCGCCATCGATCAAGTACTTGACAGCTTTTTTGATGGCCCGGATGTTATCGATAACTACAACATTGGCCTGAATGCCCTTGACATCTTCCAGCAACACGAATGGGTAATTGATCATTTTCAGCTTGAAAAGGTGCTCAATCTCAGCGGGGCCTTCAATGATGGGAGCGAGGATCAATCCTTTAATATCCTTTGCCGAGAACAGATGAGATAGGCGTTTCTCGGTTTCATGATTGTCATCGGAGCTGCTTACTACCACGGAATATCCTTGTTTGCTCGCGTATTCTTTTGCCCCGGCAGCGATGGCCGTGTAAAATGGATAGTTGAGATCCTTAATAATAATGCCGATGCTCTTATCCTGAGCAGCATTCTTGAGGTTTCTCGCCACACCTTTTGGGCGAAAATTCAGCTCCTTCATCACCTCGAGAATGAAGTCTCGCGTCGCAGCTTTTACAGTGTTTTTTCCGTTGATAACAGCAGAAACAGTGCCCTTGGACACTTTGGCCCGTTTGGCCACATCAGCGATAGTTATTTTTCGCATGAAAAACGCCTCCTATACTTTGAGAGCTCATCAGTCCATTTAACAACTTGAGACTTTTCTGAACCGGTTCAAAGTATGAAATATAAGAAATTTAGAGAAAAAATTCCCATTGAGCAGTGAACAAATGCATCAAATCAGCAGATGACTCGCTGGATAGGAACCAGTCCTTCTCTTTACTCGACAGAAGGATATGCCCCAACGAATTGAACAGGGACGTTGGAAAGACCAACTGATTTTACTACCTCTAGCGGAAGCTTGGTTCCCGATTTACTGCCTGGAAAAGCAGACAGCAACTGATAATTACGTAATTGCGGCCCTTTGAAAATCGAGCCATCATATTCCATGCTGTGCCCGGAGAACTCCGGATAATTCTTTCGCAGACCTGCAAGGGATTCAAATCCAATCTGACAGTCTTCATCCGAGGCCGGGCCCCAGAGAATCAGCGGATACGTAGCTTTTTTTGATTCACGAGCATAGACATTGTAGTCAAGTTGTTTCAGTTGCGGTTTTGTCAGTTGTTTACACAAGGAGGCCTGCTGCCAGACAAACATTAACGACCTGTTAAACCCAGCGTCTCCGGTGAGAAGGTTGTTGACAAACACGTGACCCTCTCGTTTGTCGACATCCGGTCCGGTGCTCGGATGCCAGCCAAAGTGATCACCCACCGCCGATCTCGCATTCCGTCCGATGCACACCATGCTGTTGACAAATGTGTTGTTGTACATCTGCACATTCGAGGCATTGAGCACCATGATTCCATGGTCGCAATTGACGAAAACGTTCCCGGCACAAATTGCGCCTTTGGAAATCTCGAAAAAGAACCCGTTATCGCTCGGCCAGAGTTGATTGGTGGCAAAGGTCTGCTCGACTTTTCCCACGTTTTCGACCCAATTGTTCACAAAAACTCCGTCCACATTGCCGACATCGTACCAGATGCCGTTGGAATTGGGCAAGTCAGTAACGAGGTTATCCCGACATGTAACGCGGTAGCTCTGGTTGAATATCTTCACCGCAGCTGGATAGTATCCTGTGATGTCCTCGATGTTGTTCCGCATAAAGACGTTACGCTCGAGCAGCACATCGTTTGAGGCAATGATATAGATGCCTTCGGTGCTCGTATCGCTGACTCGGCAATTGCGGATGGTCATATGGTCCCCTCGAAGATAGCCCGCAACGCGCGAACAAAACGAGATCGTGCAATGCTCTATCGTTGTTCCAACGACTTCTTTTCCATGCTTTGATTCGTCTGAAATGCCTTCCGGCTCAGTTCCTTCGATTTCCAACGCGCGATATGCATATTGTGTGAACGTGATTCCGCGAATCGTGTAGCCTTTCTTGTCCGACTTCTTCTCATGGACGTCTTTTGTCGTTCTTATGATGGCCGCGTCGAAAGCTGTGATTTCAATGAGCCGATTTGTGGGATCGATGCCGATATAAACCGTACCAGTCTCGTAGTCAATGTGGAAAGAATTTTCGTCCACCTCTCCCTCCCATCCGGCTGACTGGAGAAATTTGCCGTCGACAAATACCATGTCATTGTTGAAGCGATGGAGGGGTGTCTTTTTCCCTTCGCGGTTGCGACGCCACCAATCTGCCGGCCTGGACGGAAACAAACGCGACCATTTGGTTGTCCACAAACCGTTTCCGAGATTCTCCCATTTTTCAGCAACGTACGTCCCTTTGAAAACTGGTTGCTCGTCGACGTATGGTTGAATCGTAATCTCCTGATTCAAGGCCAGATTGCCGGTTCGATAGATTCCACCACGCAATACAATGGCGTCACCGGTGCGCGCTCGCTCAATTGCCGATTCAATAGAAGTGGGTTGGGCGAGCGATTCACCACTGCTCTCCTTCTTTCCATCCGGTGCGACGTAA
>CAYNRS010000283.1:0-3842 GCA_964399565.1 uncultured Ignavibacteriaceae bacterium | reverse complement strand
GGCTCCAACGCCGACGGTGTACACGCGAACATTAAAGGTGACTGCGATTTTTCCGGCAGTCAGCGGATCGATCTCTCCCCTGTTATTGACTCCATCAGTGAGGAGAATCATGACTTTGCTTTTCGCTTTGCTGTCTTTCAGCCGGTTGACACCGTTTGCCAGCGCCAACCCAATTGCCGTTCCGTCAACAATCATCCCGTTCTTGACTTCCTTTAATAGGTTCTTCAGAACAGGATAGTCTGTCGTGAGGGGGCATTGTGTAAAACTCTCGCCCGAAAAAATCACCAACCCAATCCGGTCGTTCTCCCTTCCTTCGATGAACTCCGTGGCGACCTGTTTTGCAGCGTCCATCCTGTTGGGCGAGAAATCCTCTGCAAGCATGCTTCCAGAGACGTCGAGAACAAGAACAATATCGATACCCTCCGTTGTGATGTTCTCACGACTCGAAACGGATTGAGGCCCCGCCAACGCGATTATGAGAATTCCCAAAGCAAACAATCTGACCGCCAGGGGCAGATGCCGAAGCCTTTCGCGCAACGACCGCGGGGCTTTCTCAAAAGCTTGAAGCGACGAAAACTGGACTTCTGAGACCATCTGACGGCGTCTCCGCCAAAACACCCCGCCGAGCACGGGGAGGATGATGAGCAGCCAGAGAAACTCAGGGTTGGCAAATCGGTCACCCAGCATAGACAACTTCCTCTTTTGCTATGGCCTCTCGCTGCTCCATTGCGCGCACGATTTCGAATGCCCAGCGCAGTTCTTTTTCGTGTTCCTCCGGCGTAGGGGCATATTTGGCGAATTTCACCAGGTCTGCAGTGGTAAAGAAAGAGACCATTTCCCGCCATACTTTTTGGGATTCGCGAATTGATTTCATTTGACTGAGAATTTCATCCGACGTCAGTTCGAGAGCGATGATGCCCCAGCGGCCTTCAAAAAACCTTCTTATGATCTCGGTGGCCTCCGAATAATATTCCTTCACCTTACCTTGTTGCCACAGCTTCTTATCCTCAAGTTCACGTAATTCATACAACGCCTGTTGGTGGGGAGGAATGTGGGGTTTCAACCGCTCGAATTCTCTTTCTCGCTGCCGTTTCTTTCTTCTCCAATACGAATAGGCAAAACCGGCAAGACCAAAGACGCCGAGAGCTATCAGATAGGGCAAATAGTCTTCAAATTTCCATGGGGCATCAAAGGGCAACTTAATGTCTTTAATGTCCCCCTGAGGATCAACCGCAATGCTGCCGATATCGAGCATCAACGAATTACTGCGGGCAAGACGCTGCGTTGTATCTCCCTTGAGCCGGTAGACGAAATCAACAGGCGGGATATAGCCTTTGCCGGAATCAAACGTTACTACCCTGAAATTCCACACCCGGCGATATCCGTTTTCCTTCGACTCAACTTCCTGCGCTTCAACCTTGAGCACTTCAAAGGAGCCGATGCTGTCTTTTACTGCCGGCGCTATGGCCTCTACGGTCGGCGGGATTTTCCCCTCAACTTTCAGCGTGATCCAATCGCCGATGCGGTAGTGCAATGAGTCAGTTTTTGCTGAGAGAGAAACCTCCTGTGAGAGAGCTTGTGAAGAAAGCGCCAAAAGAAGGACGGACATCGCGACATTCCTCAATCCGCACTCCGCGATCCACATTCGTTTTGTCACCATCTTCGCTCCCTCAACCTGAAGAAATCTGTGAGAGGTTTCAGATATGGCTGGTCAAGGCGAATCTCCACGGCGTCGAGGCGAGATTTCAGAAAAAGTGAGCGGCGTGTTTCGAGCACATGTTGCCCGTACGCCCGGTAATTTGCGCGAACGCGCCCGTTGTTGGAATCGACCCATCGTTGTTGGCCCGTTTCCGCATCGCGGAAGGTGATGAGCCCCACCTTCGGAAGCTCTCTTTCGCGCGGATCGAGAAGAACAAGTCCGATCAGGTCATGTCTTTTTCCGGCAATACGCAGCGCAGATTCATATCCATTATCCATGAAGTCGGAAACAAGAAAGACAATGCTTCGTTTTTTTTGAATGTGGTTAAGGTACTCAAGAGCCGCCGCAATTCTGGTGCTTCTTTGTTGAGGTTCAAAATCGATGAGTTCACGCACGACTCGTAATGTATGGGACCGGCCTTTTCTCGGCGGAATGAATTTTTCGATCCTGTCGGTAAAGAGAATTGCCCCGACCTTGTCGTTGTTCTTCATTGCAGAAAACGCAAGAATGGCGCTGAGTTCGATGGCGACATCGCGTTTCAACGCCGATTGCGAACCAAAGAACTGCGATCCACTCATGTCCACAAGAAGCATCACGGTGAGCTCGCGTTCTTCTTCAAAGATCTTCACGAACGGGTGATTGAAGCGGGCGGTGACATTCCAGTCGATGGTCCGTATCTCGTCCCCTATCTGATATTCGCGGACTTCAGAAAACGCCATTCCTCTGCCCTTGAAAACGGAATGGTATTCGCCCGAGAGAACCTGATTGACGAGTCCGCGCGTGCGAATCTCGAGCTGTCTGACTTTTTTGAGAAGTTCCTTGGTTTCCATTCAGCCTTCAGTCATCCCGAGCGAAGTCGAGGGATGCTCAACGCTAAGAGCACGTTTCGACTCTGCTCAGCGTGACGGAATTTTTTTTTATGGCACCTCAACCTTGTTCAAGATCTCCTGCACGACATGCTCAGACGTGATCTCCTCTGCTTCCGCTTCGTACGTCACCGCTACACGGTGACGCAACACATCCGGACAGATCGCACGAACGTCTTCAGGAATAACATAACCACGGCGTTTGATGAATGCATGTGCCTTTGAAGCAAGGGCCAGGTTGATTGATGCCCTCGGCGAAGCCCCGTAACTGATCAATGGCGCCAGTTTGTCCAGCTTAAATCGTTTTGGCTCCCTTGTTGCAAAAACGATGTCGAGGATGTAGCGCTCGATCTTTTCATCCATGTAGACGCTCCGCACAACATCGCGGGCGGCAAGCACCTGTTTTGTGGAGACGCTGGGCTTGAGTTCTTTCGGCATGCCGTTGATGTTCATGCGCATGATCGACAACTCTTCGTCCCGTGATGGATAGCCGATCTTGACCTTGAGCATGAATCGATCGACTTGAGCTTCGGGGAGTGGATATGTTCCTTCCTGCTCAATCGGATTTTGTGTTGCGAGGACGAGAAACGGCTCTTCGAGCGCGTAGGTTTCCTCGCCAATGGTCACCTGTTTCTCCTGCATTGCCTCAAGGAGCGCGCTTTGCACCTTTGCGGGCGCCCGGTTGATTTCATCCGCGAGAATAAAGTTGGCAAAGATAGGCCCTTTGCGGGTAAAGAATTTTCCGTCTTTTTGGTTATAGATCATTGTCCCCACAAGGTCAGCGGGGAGCAGGTCCGGCGTGAATTGGATACGCTGGAATTTTGCGTTCACGGCAGAGGCAAGTGTTTTGATCGTCAGCGTTTTCGCCAGACCCGGAACTCCCTCAAGGAGAATGTGTCCCTGGCACAAAAGCCCGATGAGGAGTCGGTCGACCATTTGCTTTTGTCCGACAATGACTTTGCCTATATCGCCGGTTAACTCGTCGACAAAAGCACTTTCTTTCTTGATCATTTCATTAATTGTTTTGATATCCACGCCTTCCTCCGGTTATGTGCAATCCTATTTGACGTTTTTCGAGGTGCTTGCGTTCCTAACGAAAACTAATCGAGCCACCCTGAGGAACCTGAGAGCGGCCCGGAAGATTGGAGATTCTAGAATGAGAACAGCGGACGTGGGATCAGGCTGCAATCTTCAATCCCTCAATCTGCAAATCTGCAATGTTGAGCGGGCGACCGGGATCGAACCGGCGACGTCCAGCTTGGGAAGCTGGCATTCTA
>CAYNRS010000282.1:0-3843 GCA_964399565.1 uncultured Ignavibacteriaceae bacterium | reverse complement strand
CATGTCTCTTAGCTGTGTCGTGTTCACAATGGCACAAGGGACGACTATTACTCTTCTGCACGTCAATGATACTCACTCCCACCTGGACGCTGTCGGTCCGAAGAACGCTGACCTCTCGGGAACACTGGGCGGTATCGCAAAAGCCGCCTCGGTAATCGGGATGATCAAGCAGACAGAATCGAACGTTCTTCTGCTTCACGCCGGCGACGTGTTCCAGGGTGATTTCTTCTTTAACAAATACTTTGGCGTTCCTGAATTCCAAATCATGAAACAGCTCGGGTTTGACGCAATGGCCGTCGGGAATCATGAATTCGATTTCGGGCCGGGTGTTTTGAATGACGTTCTGTCCACTGCATTTGTCGACGGCTCGTTCCCTCTTGTTTCGGCGAACCTTGAGCTAACCGGGTTTTCGCAGCTCCAGTTGTGGATTCAGCCCTCAATTACTAGAGAAATCGATGGAATCAAAATCGGCATCTTCGGAATGACGGTGCCGGGCGACCCAACGAATATGCCGGCTCCGGTGGTCATTCGAGAGGATATTGCCGAGATCGCCTACGCACAAGTGCAGCAGCTGCGCGGAGCAGGGGCGGAAGTCGTTATTTGTTTGTCGCATCTTGGCGTTTATCTCGACAAAATTATCGCGGCAAACATTCCCGGAATTGATTTTATCGTCGGTGGACATGACCATTTCGTATTTGCGCAGCCAATAGCAGTTGCAAATCCTGTCGGAGGTCAGACACTGATATTCCAGGCTGGCGATCATTACAAGAATGTGGGAAGACTCACCTTCACAGTGACTGGAGGGTCAACTGTGGTCAATGGTTATGAAATCATTTCTGTTGACGCTTCCATACCTCCGGTGTCCGAGCTGCAGGGTGTTGTTGATTTCCTTAAACAAGGCATAGTTGAGCAATACGGAGATGTGTACGGTTCAGTGGTCGGAACGGCAACTGTCGATATTGAAAAAAGATTTAACGCTGCTCGTCCGTGGCGTGACGTGCCGCTTGGAAATCTGGTGACGGATGCGTTCCGTGCAAAGGCTGGAACTGAAATCGCTGTTACGCCGATTGGTTTGATCTCTGAGAAACTGTACGCTGGCCCAATCGTCGGTGCGGATGTCTTCCGCGCTTTGAGTTATGGCTTTGATGAAGAAACCGGACTCGGATTCAAATTGGCCAAAGGAAGAATCCTTGGCCAACAACTTCTCAAGGGCTTGGAAATCGGTTTGTCGAACATTGAAGTGACTGAGGATTTCATTCTACAGGTTTCAGGATTGGAGTACAGCTTCAGTCCGAAAAGGCCGGTAGGCCATCGAGTGACAGTTGGCTCGGTGCGGATAGGTGGCAAGCCCTTTGTCCCGGTCCAGACGTACAGTATCACGGTCAATACCGGCATACTCTACCTTCTTGGAACCTTTGGCATCACGCTTTCCGATGTCGAGGTGTTGCCGGATTTCGAATACCATGTCGTTCGGGACTACATAGCACAGCTCGGGACTGTTAGCTCCACTGCAGAAGGCCGAATTCGCGACATGAGTGTTGTTTTCCATGCTCAGGGAAACGCGAACAAGGGAGAATCTGCGCCACCAGTGCAGCAAGGGTTAAGGCTTGGGGACAACTATCCCAATCCGTTTAATCCCAGCACTTCGATCGTTTTTGAATTGACCGAGCCAGGTTTCGTTGCTTTGAAAGTTTATAACATGCTCGGTCAAGAAGTAGCATTGCTTGCGAACGAGAATTTGCCCGCAGGAAAGCACATGAGGACGTTCAACGCCGCCAAGCTTGCCAGCGGAGTGTATATCTACAGACTCACAGCAGGGAATATCGTTCAAACAAAGCGGATGATATTGATGAAGTAACTGAAGAGACGAAACGGCTCTTGTACCTCTCCGATTGTTCCAAAGTGATCGGAGAGGTATCGCGTCGGCTTCATCTGTACATTTTTTTGCATCGTTACGAATGTTATTGCTGAGGTGATTTCAGAGAAATAACGGTTAAATCCCGCTGCGGACATTTCAACAACCAGGACAACACTTTGACAGAGCTGTGACAATTCTCTGACAACTTTGCTTCGAATACCTCGAATACAATGACAAAGAGTTCAATTGTCAAACGAAGGAGCTCAATTGAAGAACATTGTCATCCTCATTTCCGGGATTCTGTCGTTGGGGCTTGTTTCCTGCGAAAACCCAACGGGTATCATAGCCCTGCCACCATCACCTCCGTCACTTCAGGATGAAACGGCTTCCATACCGTGGTCAAAACTCACCGGAAAGATCGCGTACGTTCGTGCTGTAAATTCAGGATTCTATCCAACACGGAGAATGGTTCTCATCGACGCAGAAAAACAAAGGTTGGTAGAAATAAGAAAGCTTGACCCAGGAGTCAGGCAGGCTACGGTCTCGGCTGACGGCCGAACGCTCGCGTACGTTCGCAACGTCAATCAATCCAGTTATTACTACCAGGCGGGGATTTTCAAGGCCGACACGGGCAACGGGTCAGAAACGACAGTTTATTCAAATCAGTCTTTTTCCGGTGCCGGACCCTCATGGTCAAAGGACGGACGGCTCGCGTATTTCGCTTCTGGCCTTTCGAGCGGCGGTACACTCCAGTATCACGGTGTTGTGTACATTGAGAATGCAATTTTTTATCAGGGGCTCGCGTGTTCGAGCACGCGGCCTGCGTGGTCGCCGGACGGGACCTTTATGGTCGTTGTGGCTTACTACGAAGTGAACTATCAGACCCAGCCGGTATTGTTAAAAATATTGTTGTCGCAGGGGAACACGCAACCGGTGGTTGTCGGTAACTTCAGCGATACCTTCTCCGACCCGGTAATTTCGAGGGATGGCCAAAGGCTCGCGTTTGTGCGGAGATCGTATAGTGATACAGCAGCATCGGGCATATGGACGATCAATGTCGATGGCTCAGATCCCACGCGAGTTACGAATGACGAACGGGACAGATATCCGTGCTTCTCGCCAGATGGAGCGAAGATCGTGTTTGAGCGTCCAACAAACTATTGGACAGACAGTGAAGGAAGCATATATTTGATAAACGCTAACGGGACTGACCTCACTTTGGTTACGCCGAACGGCGGCAGCTGGCCGACGTGGATAGATTGAAGGCGGTGCCTACAATACCTTATGGCTAAGCCTGGCAATGCCCACTAAAGAATGGGAGGACGAAAACTGAACATGCAAAGAAAGATCGCAGTATTCGTGATTCTCCTTTCTTTACCTGCCTCTGTGTTCTACGGGCAGGCAAGAAAAGCGATTGAGCCAAGCCCTCTCATTGGCGACACGCTCGATATGAACGAAGAGTTTGTTCTGCGCCTCTTCCCTGAGGTCAAAGGGTTTCAGTTTGCTGTGTTTTATATGAAGGAAAGCAGCGGCGAAGTTGAAGCAGAGGTTCTGGTAGAGGATCAATCGGGGTTAAAGATCCAGATCCGTAAAATGGGAAAGCTGCCATTATTGCGACACAAGATTGAATCAGCTGCGGGACGAGATTTCCGGGAAAGAGTAGAAGCGTTAGGGCCGGTTGTACAGAAATGGTCTCAGCCGACAGATGACAATCAAACTTCTCAAATCACAAGCGTAGGAGATTCATCGCAGGTCAAGGTCATCGTTATCAGCGATAGGGTGGGCGGGGAGATCTCGAGGTCAGAGAGGGACTATTTCCATCTCTTTCCCACAGTAAAGAATTTCGAAAGAGCGGTCTTCTACATGACGACTGACAGCTCTTATTACGCGCACCTCGTTATGATTTCTTCGAATGGAAATCTGACCGACAACCTTCGCCTGGTGACGCAGCAATATCTCTTCATGGTTTCCGAGCAAGTGGACAA
>CAYNRS010000281.1:1329-3845 GCA_964399565.1 uncultured Ignavibacteriaceae bacterium | reverse complement strand
CTGCAAGGAAAGAGTCAAAGCTGCGCGACGTTTTTCCGTCTGTTTACATTCGAAAATGCACGGAGGAGAGCCTGAGAAATCTACGCGTGGAGCGTCTTGATCTCCAGCAATTTCATGTTTGGAATGACGACTGGGCGAATGATAACGAATGGAAGGATTCTGTCGATGAGCTCAAGGAGGAAGGTAAAGTCAGGTTCGTTGGGATTTCGATTAATGACCACCAACCGGAAAACGCTCTGAAAACAGCACAGACGGGGTACATCGATACATTCCAGGTCATTTACAATATCTTTGACCAAACACCGGAAGAGAAACTCTTTCCCGAATGCCAGAAGCTGGGAATTGGAATCATTGTGCGGGTGCCCTTGGATGAAGGTTCTCTCACCGGATCGGTCACTCCTGAAACAGAATTGCCACGCGGTGATTTTCGGCGCGATTATTTTGCCGGTGACCGGAAGAATCAGGTTGCAGAACGAACTGCAAGACTGCGTTCGCTGCTCGACGGTGAGGCGAAAACTCTTCCAGAGCTGGCCCTGAGGTTTTGTCTCCATCATGATGCTGTCTCGACAGTGATCCCCGGGATGCGAAAATCCGCGCACACAAAAACCAATTGTTCTCTCTCGGATGGCCGAAGGCTCAGCGCAAAGCTTCTTGGAGAGTTGCGGAAGCATCGCTGGGAGAGAAACTTCTATGATTGAGAACGATCTTTTGAAGTTTGCCAGAGACCCTGCCGAGTGTTGTGATCCGGTGGCAATAACTTTTGGAAGGTCGTTGATTATCCGCCGAAAATTCTGTATTCTCATAACAACGGGCTCTTAGCTCAGTTGGCTAGAGCGCTACCTTGACATGGTAGAGGTCATAGGTTCGAGTCCTATAGAGCCCACAGGTAACCAGTAGGACGCTATTCATTCCGTCCTACGAGAAGAATCGGAGATTCCTCCGATTTTTTTATTCCATTCAATGGCAAACATCAAGATAACATTTCCAGACGGAAGCCAGAGGGAATTCCCTCGTGGCACCACCGGGCTACAGATCGCTGAGAGCATAAGCAAAGGACTGGCGAAAGAGGCTCTCGCAGTCGAGGTTAACGGCGAGGTCTGGGACCTCAGCAGGCCAATTGAGTCCGATTCGTCGTTGAAAATTCTCAAATGGGCCGATGACGGCGGCAAATACGCCTACTGGCACAGTTCAGCTCATTTGATGGCCGAAGCGATTGAGACTCTGTACCCGGGGACAAAGTTTGGCATCGGCCCACCGATTGAGAATGGGTTTTACTACGATCTCGACCTTGGCGACCATGCACTGACAACGGAAGATCTTGGGAAAATTGAACTGAAAATGTATGATTTTACAGCCCGGGATGTTCCGTACAAGCGAGAAGAAAAGAAATGGGAAGATGCAGTCGCGTATTTCAAGAAGAAGGGTGATCCCTACAAACTTGAACTGCTCGATGAACTGAAAGGTCAGGTCATCACCTTTTATCATCAGGGAAACTTCACCGACCTGTGTTATGGCCCGCATATTCCTTCGACGGGAAGAATCAAGGCTATCAAGCTTCTCAGCGTTGCCGGCGCGTATTGGCGAGGGAGTGAAAAAAACAAAATGCTCCAGCGTATCTACGGCATAACGTTTCCAACAAAAAAAGAACTCGATGAACATCTCTTCAGGCTCGAAGAAGCCAAGCGTCGAGACCATCGCAAGCTGGGACAGGAACTGGAATTGTTCCTGCTCACACCAAAAGTTGGCGGGGGTCTTCCTTTGTGGCTTCCGAAGGGTACTGTCGTGCGGGAAACGCTTGAGAATTTCTTGCGTGATGAGCAAAGGAAGCGGGGCTATCAGGGCGTTTTGACCCCGCATATCGGCAACATCAATCTGTACAAAACAAGCGGACACTATCCGTATTACAAGGACAGTCAGTTTTCGCCTATTCGGGTTGAGGAGGAGGAATATCTTCTCAAGCCGATGAACTGTCCGCATCATTTCCAGATCTATGCCGCAAGGCCTCGCAGCTATCGCGACCTGCCGATTCGGCTGGCCGAATTTGGCACTGTCTATCGATATGAGAAATCCGGCGAGCTCAGCGGGTTGATCCGCGTGCGTTCGTTTACCGTTGATGATTCACATATGTTTGTGCGTCAAGATCAACTGAAGGACGAACTTTGCGCAGTGATAGAGTTGATACAGCTTGTGTTTGACACTCTTGGCTTTCACGATTTTAAGACCCGGCTTTCATTCCGAGACCCTAAAAACATGGAGAAATTTGGCGGCGAGGAAAGGCTCTGGATTCAGGCTGAGCGGGATATCAAGGAAGCTGCTGACTTAATGAAACTAAATTATTATATTGGTATAGGTGAAGCTGCCTTCTATGGTCCAAAGATCGACTTCATGGTAAGAGACGCGCTGGGGCGCACCTGGCAGCTCGGTACCGTGCAAGTCGACTATGTCATGCCGGAACGGTTCAACCTGGAATACGTCGGCAGTGACGGACAAAAACACCGGCCGGTTGTCATTCATCG
>CAYNRS010000281.1:0-1319 GCA_964399565.1 uncultured Ignavibacteriaceae bacterium | reverse complement strand
CGAGCGATTTATAGGAGTGCTGATTGAGCATTTCGCAGGGGAATTCCCGTTGTGGCTAGCGCCGGTTCAAGTCGCCGTTTTACCAATCACAGACGGTCATCTGTCGTACGCAAAGGAAGTTGTCGAACAGCTTTCGTTGGCAGGACTGCGTGTGGAGCTTGACGAACGGAACGAGAAAATCAATTACAAGATCCGTGACTGGGAGACAAAGAAAGTTCCGTTCATGTTAGTGGTGGGGGACAAAGAAAAATCCGGCAACACTGTTTCTGTGCGCCAGCACAAGAAAGGTGACCTCGGGATTCTCTCAAGGGAAGCCTTTTTCAAGAAGACGCTGGACGCCGTCAGAAACAGATCACTCACTTTATAGGAGTACACGTTTATCAAGCAAGAAAGGGCACGCATTAACACAGAAATCCGTTCTCCCCAGGTGCGAGTCATCGGGGACGACGGTCAGCAGCACGGTATTATGTCGCTCAAAGACGCTCAAAGGCTCGCCATCGACAAAGCGCTCGATTTAATTGAAATTGTGCCGAACGCCGAACCCCCCGTCTGTAAACTGATGGATTTCGGGAAATACAAGTACGAACTCGCAAAAAAAGAAAAGCACCAGAAGAAACATCAACATATCACTCTTGTCAAGGAGATTCGATTTCATCCCAACACGGATACGCACGACTTCGAATTCAAGGTGCGTCACGCAAGAGCGTTCATTGAGGAGGGACACAAGGTGAAGGCGGCCGTTGTGTTTAAGGGCCGGGAAATCACCTATCAGGAACTGGGCCATAAGATGCTCGACAATTTCACAGAAAGGCTGGGGGACATAGCGAAAATCGACCAGTCGGCGAAAATGGAAGGGCGCCAGATGGTTGCGTATTATGTTCCGGATAAATCAAAAAAGAAATCTGAACCAAAGAAAACCAAAGACAAAGCAGCAGGGTAACCACTATGCCAAAAATGAAATCGCGTCGTAATGCGTTGAAGAGGCTTCGAGTGACCTCACACGGACATTTCAAGCGACGGAAAGCCTTCCGCAGCCATATCCTCACATCCAAGTCCAGCAAACGGAAGAGACATTTGCGCAGGGCTGCACTCATCGCAGAGACAGAAGCTTATAAAATGAAAAGACACATGCAAGCGTAAGAAAGGAAGCAGAAGGAATGCCACGTTCACAAAATAAAGTCGCATCACATCGCCGGCGAAAGAAAGTTCTTGAACAAGCCAAGGGATACTGGGGCGGGCGTAGCAAAGTGCTCACCGTCGCCAAGCACCACGTTGAAAAAGCGCTCTCCCATGCATACCGGCACCGCCGTACAAAGAAG
>CAYNRS010000280.1:0-3862 GCA_964399565.1 uncultured Ignavibacteriaceae bacterium | reverse complement strand
GTCTAAAATCATGGATCGAAGAAGGTTGAGTCTTTGTTTTTGTCCTCCGCTCAGAAACTTGACCGGTTTAGCTAAAAAATCCTGCGACATTTCATCCTCAAAGAATTCCTCGAGTGCTTGTGCAATGGCAGACTGATTTTCAACGTGGTAAGATGGGAGTCCTTCAAATACACCCTTGACGCTGGAATTTTCGTTCAGCGCCTCATCAGCGTGTTGAAACACCATCGTCATTATTTTACCCCACACAATGCGCTGCCAGACACTCCGCGTCGTCTTTTCTGTATAGTCCCTCTGAAGCAGCTGCATCGTGATTTTTTCGGGCTTGATTAACCCCATCATGAGCTTGAGTATTGTCGTTTTGCCTGTTCCGCTTGGAGCTTTGAGATACGTCATTCGTCCTTTATGAATCACAAGAGGATGAGGAATCCGACTTTCTTTTTGATGAGTGATGGAGAACTTTCGACCGAAGGCTCGCACATCCGGATCAACACTCAGGAGTGTATGTTTCTTCTCGGTACCGAAAGAGGGTCTTTTCTGAGCCCCCAACCACGAAAGATATTCGGCGGGAGCGAAATCCCGAAGGCGCAGTTGTGATCGTTCCCTCGTCAATTCTCTGAATACCATGCTCTTTGAAATATCGCCGTATGCTTTTGTCAAGTGGCTGACCATGGCATAATCGTGTGTAATCAGAAGAATCGTGAACCGTTTTTCACGAAAGTGGTCCATAAGGAAGTCTAGGAACTCGTTGCGTAATTGGTCATCCAGGTTCCCAGTTGGTTCGTCAAAAACGAAGAATGCTCCGGGCGATGCCTTCGTCACGGCCGACATCTTTTTGAAAGCCATAGCCACGAGGACCCTTTGCTTTTCGCCGCCACTCGGGCGATACGGCTTGGGATACACTTGAAGTAAATCCTTCACCTGTCCAACCGAGCCCTCTTGCCACAGACGCGTGAGAATTTCCTCTTCATCGCCGGCGTGGTGGATGTCGCCTTCGTTTAATTGCTCCTCCAGCTTCATGAGGGGATTGAGATGCGTGGATGGTTCCTGAAACACAAAAAAACCGTGTTGCCGGATCTCCGCCACATCTCCGCCGCCAAGGTATCTTTCATACGGCATCCCATTTACAGTCGCCTTTAACTCGTCCAGATCAAGGAGTCCCGCGATCGTTTGGGCAATCAACGATTTGCCGATGCCCGATTCCCCGAAGAGGACATTCACAGAAGATTCCGCCAGTCGGAAGTCGTTTATCGCAACAAGCTGTCGATGGTCGGCAGAGATGCGGACGTTGTATCTTTGTTCGTTCATCTTATACAAGCCTGCGTCTTCGCTGGTATCCATTCGCGATGTTGAACATGCACAAAAGAGTGAACACAATGGTGAATGCCACGCTCAACCCTTGAAGGTGCTGAACGAAAAGCTGAGACACATACGAGGGGCTGTCAAAGATATTGCTGATGGCCAGGATATCCTGCTTGCTGTCAATGGTGGCAAGGAGGCTGCCGAGAGTGAGCGGAAGATTGCTGAGGCTGAAGTCGGTGGAAAGCCCGACGGAAATGATAAAGTCGATGCTCGACTGGAGGAAAATCGAAACGCCGAAGACTGCAATCATCTTGTGCAACAGATGACTGCGGCTGTTCTTCCAAAGTATTTCGACATTGATAATCCTCGATTCACGTATTCCGTTGCAGAGCATTGCGTCGACAAAATCCAATGTACGATAGTGTTCTATCCTTGATTGGACAGTATCCGCCACTTCCAGAACAACCGCTACCGAGATCACGGCCGACATCCAAAGCAATTGAACAAGCATCGACCGGATGATTTCCTCCCGGAGCAACATCGTCAAAACAACGTATCCGATGAGCACGATAATAATTTGCGGAACGGATCGGATAAGATTCACTGCCAGCTGCATAACCGTGTGGAACTTTTTCCACTTCGACCGACGTAACAAATGCAGCCAGACGCCCCCTATCCAGCCAAAGAAAACTGAAAAAAGGACGACCACGAATCCTGTAGAAACGCTGTTGAGAAAAGCCGTTTGAAGACGGACAAGAGCAGGCTCATTGAGAAACAGGAGATCCCAGACCCACAACGCCGTCATTCCGCAGAGCCACAACGATAGCCAAAAGAGATCCTTCCGATGATAGAACTCGTTCAAAAGGCTAATTCCCTTTGCGCCGTCAATAGCCATACTTCTTCCTCTCTCTATCATGCCAGATGTCAACGCTCATTTCAGTAGCCTTCACGGTGAGAAATATTCCGAAGACGATTGCGCAAGCGACATCGTATTGGCGGAAAAGAATCTGCTGGAGCAACTCATAGCACAGGTGTCCCTGGATATTGAGTGCCATCTCAATAATGACGAGTCCCGTGATGAGAAAAGACGCGTGCTCCTTGAGCGTGGGGACAAACTGAAACCTTGCATTGAGAAACACGTGTCGGAAGACATGCGAGGTGAACGAGTCCTTTAGGCGAAACAATGACCGCTTTGAAATCCCGCCAGGTCTATCCCAGTCGTACGAAGTGTCAAGGCCCTTCACCACAGCCGTTTTGACATATCCCTTGCGACTCTCTGCGAGAAGAAACGTGAAGAATCTGTTTGAAGTATGGATCAGAACACCATTTGAAATGACACCCAGAAGCGCCATAAAAGGGAGAGAACTTGTATCAAGAGTTGTTTTCAAGGAATACGCGATGACGTACGCCGGCGAAAAGAGGACAACCATCACAAAGCCTTTTGACAGCGCCTTGAAAAGCAATACCGCTCCCACGGAGAGTTCTTTCAGAAACTCCGCTTTGCTCAGTCCGATGTTAAGTCTTTTCAACGATTTGACTGTTTCTAGAAGATAGGATTCCCTGCCCTGCTTCATTTTGATGAACCTGTAAATCGCAATCCGTTGTGCCGCAAAAAAGAGAATCAGGAGCACCACTCCATACACAGCAACGAACTGAAAATACATTCCCATGAGCTTAATCATCGTCGCACCGGTCAACCCCGTAACACGTCCTTTTCTGTAGCCTGGATCGACAAGCTGGCGCTCTCTTTCCTCGTCGATGGCTCTCACGAGCGAATCATTGCGGCTTGTTTGTCGCGGGTAAAATAGATCCAGCGATTCTCTGAAGAGTGCTCGATCGACCGGATTACCCAGGTCGACATCTTTGGCATCGAGATATGTTTGAATCTTCGCGTCGCTCTCTTTCGCCTCGCCGGGATTCACATTCAGAATGAGTACGATGGCCAAAAACACAACCCCCATCACCAGAATTCCGGCCAAATGGCTTTTCAGTTTTTCTCTCAGGTCATCGCTTACTTCAAACATTCTCTATCTCTGTTTTTTGAGTTTCCGTATTTCAATCCTGTTCTCAACAGCTCTTGCGTCGAACTCTGCGCCCAGCAAATACGTCTGCAACGTCATGGTGAGAGCATCGGTACTCCTTTTATACGATTTTGCTGCTTGTGCCGGTTCGAGCACGAATGTCAAAGGAGCGACTGTTGAATCGATGAGCCAATGTGGTGGCGCAGCACGCTTTCCCGTCTCCTGGCCAAGGAGTGAATAGATTCTCGCAAGAGCTTGGTTTACTTCCAGAACCCTTTGTATCATTTTCGAGAGTACAAGTGATGAAAGCTCAGGACGATCCTTCGTTGAACGCACCACCCTCCATGACTTCGCCAAGGATTTCTCGGTGATATATGCCCACCCAAACGCAGTTCGCTTTGTCAACGTCCTGACGTACACCTTTCCGGCATCGGAAAAATAGCGGACGCACAAATCCCCTGTTTTCAGAGGATCTCGTCTCGCATTGGCAGGGCCGTCGAATCGTGTAGGCATAAGAATTTCAACCGTGTCCCGGATGAGTT